>JAJXVC010000023.1 GCA_021782295.1 bacterium
GGGGCTCCGCGAACGCGGCTATCAGCCGGTCGTCACCCCGCATATCGTCAGCGAGCGACTCTACGCAATTTCCGGTCATCTCGACAACTACGCTCAGAATATGTTCGGCCCGCTCGAGGTTGAGGAACAGCGTTTCCGCCTCAAGCCGATGAACTGCCCCGGGCATATTCTCATCTATCGTGATAAACCACGTTCGTACCGCGAGTTACCGATTCGCTACTCCGAATTTGGAACGGTTTACCGCTACGAACGCAGCGGTGTGCTGCATGGCCTAACGCGCGTTCGCGGCTTCACGCAAGATGACGCGCATCTCTTCTGCACCCCCGAGCAACTGCAATCGGAATTCGAACAGACGCTCGACGAGGCGCTGCGCCTCATGGACGCGTTCGGTTTCAACGATTTTCAGTACGTTCTCTCCAAGCGCGAAGCGAAGGATCGGGTAGCGACCGACGAAGTCGCCGAAGACGCCATTCGCGCCGCATTGGCAAGTAAAGGCGTTGCATACGAGATCGATGACGGTGGCGGCGCATTCTACGGGCCGAAACTCGATATTAACGTGCGCGACGCGATCGGAAGGAAATGGCAACTCGGCACGGTCCAGGTCGATTTCGTCCTCCCGCAGCGCTTCGATCTTCAATATCGCGGTAGCGATGGGACCGAACACGTGCCGGTGATGATCCATCGCGCGCTCGCCGGTTCCATGGAGCGTTTTTTCGGGATTCTCATCGAGCACTACGGCGGCGCTTTTCCGACGTGGCTCGCGCCGATTCAAGCGGTCGTTGCGCCGATCTCCGAGCATCAGCTCGAATACG
This sequence comes from bacterium, assembly GCA_021782295.1. Next base: position 813 of record JAJXVC010000023.1, read on the forward strand.
CGCGCTCGGTCGCTCGCTCGCTCCACGATCGGGGCTATCGCGTACAGGTCGACGAAAGCAACGAGAAGATCGGTTACAAAATTCGCCATTGGAGAACGCAACGCGTACCCTATATTCTCGTCGTCGGAAAACAAGAGTTTGCCGACGGCACCGTTAACGTCAACCAGCGTGGAGTCGAGACAAAACGAACGATTACCCCGCAAGCCTTCGCCGAGGAACTTCGGCTGGAGATCGAGGCGCGCCGCTGATGAACGCTAGAACGATCGCGCTCCCGCTCGCCGCCTCGCTCGCGCTTCTGCTCGGCGCCTGTTCGGGGAATTTTGCGAGCGGCGGCACCCAAACACCGGGATTACTCCCGCAGGGGGCGGTGCAGACGCCCGGCGTGAACCCGAGCGCATCGCCGGGGCAACATCCGACGAAGCCCTCTCCGACGCCGCCGCCGGGAGATACGGTAAGCTACCCTGTCGCGCAGGCCGCCGCAGGGTTGCGCTGTCCGCAGAGCAAGGGTTTCAGTTGCGTCGTCGCCTTTAATTTGCCGACCCCAAGCCCGAGCCCCAGCAGTTCGCCCTCCGCAGGCGCATCGGCGACGCACGCCCCGCCGAAACCGAGCCCGACGCCCTCGCCCACGCCCACCCCTACGGCAAGCCCCTCGCCGGCTGCTTCGGCGAGCGCAAGCCCGAACGCGAGCCCAACCCCGTCGGGGCCGCAGATCACCTTGAAGATCGCCGCGCTCACCAACGATGCACCGCCGATGGTGCACCCCGATACGAAGAGCGCGGGCACGGTCACGCTCGTCGCACTACGTTTGCAAACGAGCGCCGATACGATGCTCTCCGGAGGCGCGCGTATCGATTACACGCTGCCGAAGGCGCAGATCGCCGGGCGCGGTTTCGCCGTGCAACTCTTTCACGAGATCCACACGAAAAAGAAATCGATCGATACCTTCATCGGCAGCTACGACCGTTCGACGATCAAGGGCACGACGTTGACGTTTTCGTTCGTCACACCGAAGCTGCTTGTAAAAAAGGGCGAGACGTGGCTCATCGTGCTTTACGGTGACGAACGCCCGACGGGAGCCGCTTCGAGCCCGAGCGCGAGCCCGAGCGCGAGCCCGAGCGCAAGCCCGAGCGCAAGCCCGAGCGCTTCGGCCGCACCGACATCGGCGGCATCTCCCGTAGCCTCGGGATCGCCCTAAAAGCATCGTGAGCACGCTCGCGGCGATTCGTTCGCTCGACCGACGAGCAAAAACGAGTTTTATCGCCGCGTTCCTCGGTTGGACGCTCGACGCGTTCGATTTTTTCATCGTCACCTTCATTATCACGAAGATCGCCGTCGATTTCCACCGCTCGATTCCCGATATCGTTCTCGCCATCACCCTCACGTTAGCGGCGCGACCGTTCGGCGCGATCCTCTTCGGTGCGATCGGCGATGCGGTGGGACGCCGATTGCCGTTGATGATCGATATCGCCCTCTTCTCGCTGCTGGAATTCGCGACGGCATTCTCGCCGAACTATACGATCTTCTTGCTGCTGCGCGTGCTCTTCGGCGTGGCGATGGGCGGTGAATGGGGGCTCGGCGCAGCATTGACGATGGAGAGCCTGCCCACGAAGACGCGCGGCATCCTCAGCGGCCTCCTGCAAGAGGGGTACATGGTCGGATATCTGCTCGCCGCCGTCGCCAATTTTGTCGTCTTTACGTACACGCCGTGGGGATGGCGCGCGCTCTTTATCATCGGCGTTCTCCCGGCGCTCTTGCTCTTCTTCATCCGGCGGCACGTCGAAGAATCGCCGGGGTGGAAAGCCGCTGCGCACCGTCCCGCCAACCGCATGACGCCCGACGCCGCGTTCATTCGAGCGCTCCCGTTGATGCTCTACGCCGTGCTCTTCATGACGGCGTTCAATTTTATGTCGCACGGAACGCAGGATCTCTACGCGACGTTTTTGCAAAAACAACACGGCTTCTCGCCGGAGATCGTCTCCTTCCTTGCAATCGTTGCAGCGATCGGCGCGATCGTGGGCGGCATCGCCTTCGGTGCGTTATCGCAACGAATGGGGCGCCGCTTCGCCATGATCGTCGCCGTGATCTTCGGGATCGCCGTGATTCCGCTCTGGGCCTTCTCCGGCAGCGTTGCCGCACTAGCAGCAGGTGCCTTCGCCATGCAATTTGCGGTGCAAGGAGCGTGGGGAGTCGTTCCCGCGCATCTCAATGAAATCTCACCACCGCATATGCGCGGCTCTTTTCCGGGAACGGTCTACCAGATCGGCAACCTGCTCTCCGCCGGCGCGGCGCAGATTGAGGCGACGATCGCCGCGACATCGTTCGCTCTCCCCGGAGGAGGAGCCGACTACGCACACGCTCTTGCGGCAATCGCCGTCGTCGTTCTTGCTGCGGTAGGACTGCTCGCAGGCATCGGTTTTTTCGTGACGCCCGAACGCCGCGACGAGATTCTCGAGTAGCTTACATTACCTCGGGTCGACGAAAGCGACGATCTCGTGCGCTTCGCGATGGTTGGTCCAAAAACGCGAACCGTCGAAGGCAAGCGATCGTGCATGAAAGGGAACGACGGCGAGATCGCGCGTGCGCGGCACCGTACCGCGAGCATCTATTTGCGTGATGTAGTATTCCGGTTTCGATTCGTCTTCCGTCGTCAGCAAGTAGATCGTTCCGTCGAGAATCGTCTGCCCGCAGATACGTCGCGGCGCCGGAATACTGCGAATGATATTGCCGCGCGTGTCGAGTTCGAGAACGCGCTCGTTGTAAAACTGCGAAAGGAAGAGCATCTCGCCGTCATAGCCCAGTTGTGAGCCGGTGAATTCGGGGCATGCAATTTTTTCGTTTTCTTTGAACCCGTGCCCCGGAATGAATCGGCAGATATAGCGGTCGTCTTCTTCGCCGAAGCCGCAAACGACGCGGAGCTCGTCGCCGACAACCGTCGCACCCCACGGCATTCCTAACGCCTGAGCCTCTTCGTGCACGGTCCAGTGCAAGGGATCGATAGCATAGAGGCGCCCCGTTGTTACCGAACCCATCCACAGGTAGGTTCCGTCGTACGCAAGCGACTGCGGTCGCGGGGCGGGCGATGGGAGTCGACGCACTTCCTCAATCGTATTCATAACGGCTTACTTCGAAGCGCGGGCTCCTATCCCCGCAATCACCGAGCCGATTGCGTCGACGAGGCGATCGATCTCTTCCGTCGAGACGATCAGCGGTGGGGCGAGGCGCAGCGTATTCCCTCCGCCGGTACCGACGAGTATCCCGTGCTCGCGCAATTGCTCGGCGATTGCACCTGCCTGCAACGGCTGCCGTATCGGGACTCCCCATAAGAGCCCGCGACCGCGTGGAGCTTCCACGTACGCCGCCATCCTCTGCGCGAGTGCCTCGAGTCGCGTTTTTACGTGCGCGCCGACTTCGCGAACGTGGCGATCGAGATCGAGTTCATCCCGTATGCGCAGGTGCGCGAGCGCCGCCGCTGCGCCGATCGGCGAACCGCCGAACGTCGAGCCGTGATCGCCCGGTTGCAACGCTTCCGAGAGCGTACCGTCGACGAGCATCGCACCGATGGGGAAACCATTGCCGAGCGCTTTGGCCATGGTGACGATATCCGGACGAACGCCAACGTTTTGAAAAGCGAAGAGATCCCCCAAGCGACCCATGCCGCATTGAACTTCATCGAAGATCAAGAGCGCGCCGCGCGCGCTGCAGAGTCGGCGCAGTTCCCGGAGAAAATCCTCGCGTGCCGGGTGGACGCCGCTCTCACCCTGCACCGGTTCGACCAAACAGGCCGCGGTTCTATCGTCGATCGCAGCGTCGAGCGCAGCGAGATCGTTGAAGGGCGCCCATGCGAAGCCCTCGGGAAGCGGAGCAAAGCCGACTTTGTACTCCGGATTTGCCGTCGCAGCTAACGCGCCGAGCGTCCGTCCGTGAAAGCCACCGCTAAATGCGAGAATCTTCGTACGATTGCTTTCACCACGTCGATATGCCGCTTTTCGCGCGAGTTTGATCGCCGCTTCGTTCGCTTCGGTACCCGAGTTACAGAAGAACGCGCGCGCGAAACCGGATCGCCGCGTGAGTTCTCGCGCAAGCTCGCCCGAGGGTTCGTGATAGTACAGATTGCTCGCATGCACCAAGCGCCGCGCTTGCTGCGCAATGGCCTCGGCGATTCCCGGATGCGCGTGCCCGAGCGCACAGACGGCGATGCCGGCGATTGCATCGAGATATCGCTTCCCGTTTTCGTCGACAAGATAGCAGCCGTCACCCGAGACGAAGCACACCGGTGCGCGCGCATAGTTCGCTAAGAGCGCCGGTTCGTTCATGTCCGATAGCTCGCATTGATGCGCACGTAATCACGCGAGAGGTCACATCCCCACGCCGTAGCGCCGGAATCGCCGATCCCGAGGTCGAGCGTCACGACGATTTCGCGTTCCTCCAACAAGCGATGTGCCTCAGCCTCCGAGAGCGTCTCGATGCCGCCGCGCTCCACCCACGTGCGATCGTTGAGGATCAGGGACCACTGCTCCGGGTCGAAGCCGACGCGCGCGGCGCCCGCTGCGGCGACGATTCTTCCCCAATTCGGATCCTCGCCGTAGAGTGCGGTCTTTACTAAACTGGAATTAATCACCGCGCGCGCGACCGTTCGCGCCTGGGCGGCGTCACGCGCGCCGACGACGCGCACCTCTAACCGTTTCGTTGCCCCTTCCGCGTCGTCGATCATCGCCAGAGCGAGATCGAGGGTGACTTTCCCCAACACCTGTTCGAAGATCGGCGGCGGTGCGAGCGTCCCTTGCGGAGCGAAGAGATAGACGGCATCGTTCGTCGACATATCGCCGTCGACCGAGATCATATTGAACGTGTTCTCCGCCGCCGCCGCGAGCAGGCGCTGCAACTCCTCTTTTGCAACGGGGAAATCGGTTGCAAGAAAGGCCAGCATCGTCGCCATATTGGGGGCGATCATGCCCGAGCCTTTGGCGATGCCGCCGATCGTATAGCGTTTCGACTCGTGATAAAACGCATAAGCCGAGAGTTTCGGAACGCGGTCGGTGGTCATGATCGCCTCGGCTGCATCGTGCGCCGCCTTCAAGCCTTCGTCGAGCTGTTCGACGCACCGTTCGAGCCCCCGTTGCACGCGATCGAGTGGGAGCGGCACGCCGATGACGCCGGTCGAGGCAACGACGACCTGTTGCGGTGCAATCTCGAGCAATGCGGCGGCCTGTGCCGCCGTCGCACGGGCGTCGCGCTCGCCGCGCGCGCCGGTGCAGGCGTTTGCGCAACCGGAATTGCAAACGACCGCGCGAACCCCCATCTCTGCAGCAAGGTGTTCGGCACTAACGATCACCGGCGCGGCCTTGACGTCGTTGGTCGTCACCACGGCGGCGCAGGCCTGTTCGCGCTCGAATGAAATCAACGCAAGATCGCGCTTGCGCCGTTTAATTCCAGCGTGAACGCCGCTGACGCGCACGCCCGAGACGCTTCCGATTCCTCCACGCAACGCGACGATGCGTTCTTGCTGTTCAGGCGGCGACGGTGCGAGCACGAAAACCCTCCTCTTCGGGAAAACCAAGCATGATGTTGATGTTCTGAAGCGCCTGCCCCGCTGCGCCTTTGCCGAGATTATCGACCGCACAGATGGCGCGAATGGTATTCCCGCAGCAATCGACGGCGATCTCCGCGTCGTTCGTGCCGACCACCGCCGGCACGCTCGGCGCCGAACCGCTTTCGAGCACGCGAACGAACGGCGATGCGTCGTAGGCTTCGTGGAGCGCTGCGACGACGGCCCCCATATCGGGAGTGCGATCGAGCACGAGATAGATGTCGGCGAGCATCCCGCGCGAGAGCGGGACGACGTGCGGCGTGAAGGCAAGCGCAGTGGTGCAACCACGCGCCGCGAGCATGCGCTCGATCTCCGGCTGATGGCGGTGCCCCGAGAGGCCGTACGCGCGAATCTCACCATCGAGTTCGGCGAACATCGAGCCGAGCGCCGGCGTCCGCCCCGCACCCGTAATGCCGCTCTTTGCGTCGATGATGATCGCGAGCGGTGAGGCGAGCGCGACGAGCGGCAACAACGGAAGCAACGATGCCGTCGGATAGCATCCGGGGTTCGCGACCAACGCGGCCCCGGCGATTGCATCGCGGTTCCACTCGGCGAGCCCGTATGCCGCGCGCTCGTCGGAACGAAAATCCGCCGAGAGATCGACGACGCGCGCTCCGCGCGCGAGCAATGCTTCCACCGTCTCGCGCCCGGTACCGTGCGCACCCGCAGCGATCACGATATCACCCGCTGCAAGTTCCGACGCAATGCTCCCGCTATCGGAGAAACGCAACGCGCTCCGACGCAATGCGGGAAAACTCTCCGCGAGCATCGTTCCGGCATGGCTCTTGCTCTCCAGAACACCGACCTGCAGGTACGGATGTCGATCGATCCATTCGATCGCTTGCGCGGCTGCATATCCCGCGGCGCCCCAAACATGCACCCGCGTCATGACGGCGTTCCGAAAGCGGCGAGTTCACGTTCGAGATCGTCGAGCGCGCGCGCGACCGCGTCCGGCGCGGTCGACCCTGCGGTCGCCTTTGCGCGCACGCCGGCGCGTGCATCGAGCGGCGCCGCGAGCGTATCGCCACCAATCTGCGCGCCGAGCGCCTGCAAATCGCTCGCGTCGAACGAACGCCCCTGCTCCTCAGCGAGAGCAACGCGATCCCCGACAAGCCGATGGGCGCGCCGCGCGTCAACGCCGCGAAGAATCAGTGCATCGGCGTGATCGGTTGCAAGCGTATAACCGAGCGTCGCGCAACTTTCCATCGCCGCAGCGTCGAATGCAAGATCGGCAAATGCGCGTTCGAATGCTGCGAGAATACTCCGGCCGCCTTCGATTGCGGCGATCGCCCGCTGCTTACACTCCTGAAGATCGCGATGATAGGAGAGCGCAACCGAGGCGCTCGCACTCCACGCCGTCCGTGCATCGGCCAGTACGCTCTGCGTACCGGCGCGCACGAGTTCGAAGATATCCGGGTTGCGTTTTTGCGGCATTAAACTCGAACCGCTCGCCGATGCATCGCCGACCTTCGCGTAACCAAGGAGCGGCGAGGACCACGGCAAGAGTTCCGCGGCGATGCGGGCCGCCGGAACGCAACTCGTCGCCCAGGCATCAGCACAGGCGAAGAGCGCGTCGCGCGTTCCGACCGCATCGAGTGCATTGCGCGTGGGGCGCGCGAAGCCGAGATAGCGCGCTGCCGCGAGCCGGTCGAGCGGCAGAGAGCTCCCCGCTAACGCTCCCGAACCGAGCGGCATCTCCTCCATCGCTTCACGCGCAACCATCGCAAAGCGCCGCGCAGCGCGCAAAAACGGCTCGGCGGCCGCTTGCAGCCAAAACGCCAGCAAGATCGGTTGCGCGGGCTGGCCGTGCGTCGTTCCCGCAAGTACGATCTCGCGCGCGAGCGCCGTCCGCGCACGCGCGAGCAACGCCGCGGCAATCGACCTCGCCTGCATCGCACCATCGCGAGCGCGTGCCGCCGCGTAGAGCGCCAGCGTCGTCGCAACTTGGTCGTTGCGGCTGCGACCGGCGTGCAGCCAGCCTCCCGCGAACTCGTCGATCTCGCGCACGCGCGCATCGATCGCCCCGTGAATATCCTCAAAGCCTCCGCTTTGCGCCCACTCCGCGAACGTACCGTCGCCGATTTCGGCAGCGACCCGTTCGAGCGCGCGTTCGAGCGCCGCAGCGATCTCGTCGGTGATGATCTCGCCGCCCATCAACGCGCGAACGTGCGCGCGCGAGGTTTCCACATCGAATTCCGCAAGCAACAGATCATCTTCCAACGAGGATCCGAATGCGAGCAGTGCAGGGTCGGGCGCGCTACGAAAACGCCCGCCCCATTGCAACGATCCCTCACTCACGATGCGGTGACCGCAGCAACCTGCGCCAATCGATCGAACGGTAGCCCGGCCAAATGAATGAACCCGTCGGCAGCACGATGGTCGAAACGATCGCCGGCTCCATAGGTGGCGAGCCCTTCATCGTAGAGCGCAAACGGCGAGCGAACGCCGACGACCGTCGCGCAGCCTTGGAAGAGCCGCAGGCGCACATCACCCGAGAGCCGCTGACTCGTAACGCCGTTGAATGCATCGAAGGCGGTGCGCAGCGGCGAGTACCAGAGTCCGTCGTAGACGAGCTCGGCATATTTGCGATCGACTCCGGCCTTGAAGCGTAGTTCGTCGCGCGTGAGGACGAGCCGTTCGAGTGCTTCGCGCGCGGCGAGCAGCAGCGTTGCCGCAGGCGCTTCATAGAGTTCGCGCGACTTCAAACCGATCACGCGATCTTCGATCAGATCGATCCGACCGATGCCGTGCTCGCCGCCGAGGATATTGAGTTTCGCGAGGAGTGCCGGGCCCGCAAGACCTTCAAACTGCGGAACGCCGGCATCAAAATGCACCACGATCTCGCTCGGCGTATTCGGGCGCTGCGGCGGCGATGCCGTCCACCCGAAGGCATCCTCCGGCGGCGCGACCCACGGATCTTCGAGAACGCCGGCTTCGATCGAACGTCCCCAAAGATTCGCGTCGATCGAATAGGGCTTCGCGGCGCTCTGCGCGATTGGAATATCGTGCTGTGCCGCAAAGGCGATTGCATCCGGACGCGAGAGCGGGCTTTCGCGCAGCGGAGCACGCACCTGCAGACTCGGGTCGAGCGCGCGAACGCCGAACTCAATGCGAACTTGATCGTTTCCCTTTCCGGTGCAGCCATGCGCGACCGCATCGGCGCCGTAGCTCCGCGCGGTTTCGACCAGCAGCGCGGCAATCAACGGGCGCGAGAGCGCTGCGCTTAACGGATAACAGCCTTCATAGCGAACGTTGGCCGCAAACGCCGGCAACACGTACTCATCGTAGAAGCGCTGCCGAACGTCGAGTGCAACGGCATCACGCGCTCCCAAAACCAGTGCTTTCTTGGAGATCGCCGCGATCGCCGAAGCGGCGGCAGCACCGGTCGCGCCGTCGCTCTCACCGAGATCGGCGGTCAGGGCGATCACCTCGTTTCCTTCGAGCAAGAGGCGTTTGAGCAGGACGGAGGTATCGAGCCCTCCCGAGTATGCGAGAACGATCGTACTCATGCTTCTCCTCCAATGCCAAGATCGCGAAAACGTTGAACGACCATCGATGTTTTTTTTGCATCGCGCACGATGACGAGAATCGTATCGTCGCCTCCGATCGTGCCCATAATCTCCGGCCATCCGGCATCATCGACCGCCGAAGCGACCATCATCGCGCTTCCCGGCGGCGTTTTGAGCACGATGAGGTTTGCACTTCCCTCGACCGAAAGCACGAGTTCGGCGACCACGCGATGGAGGCGGCTGGCATATTGCACCGTCGCATTCGGAAGCACGTACTTAAAGAGCGCTTCCTCTCCACGCTCGCCCTTGACCGGCACCTTCGCCAGCCCAAGCTCTTTAATATCGCGCGAGACCGTCGCTTGAACGGCATCGAACCCTTGCTCGGCGAGAAGGGCAACGAGCTCTTCTTGCGAGTGGATCGGTCGCGTTGCCACCAAGGTGAGAATCGCGCGCTGGCGACGTTCTTTCATATCGAGGTTCCTTTTCCGTCGGTGATGAGTGCAACGAGGAGCGCCCGTTGCGCGTGGAGACGATTCTCCGCCTGGTCGAAAACGAGGCTCCGCGTTCCGTCGATCACGGCAGCTTCTACTTCTTGTCCGCGATGCGCCGGCAAGCAATGCATGAATACCGCGTGGGGAGCCGTGTACGAAAACGCGCGTTCGGTGACCGCGTATGGCAGGAGCATCGCGGCGTTGCGTTCGTGGAGGTGCTCTTCGCCCATCGATGTCCACACGTCGGTGTACACGACGTCCGCACCGCGAAGCGCGCGCACGGGATCGGTAAAGGCGCGCACGCGACCGCCGGCGCTCGCTCCGAGTTTTGCGAGTTGTTGTAACGTTGCTTCGCGAGGACGATGACTGAGGGGTGAGGCAAAGCGCATCGAACCACCGAGCATGACCACCGCTTGCGCAAGCGAGGTCGCGACGTTATTGCGAGCGTCGCCGAGATAGACGACGCGGAGTCCCTCTACCGAGCCGAAGTGTTCCTCCATGGTCAGCACGTCGGCGAACGATTGACACGGGTGAAAGAGCGCGGAGAGACCATTGATAACCGGAACGGCGGCGGCTGCGGCAAAGCGCTCGAGCGGTTCGTGATCGTGCGTGCGAATGACGACCGCGTCGACGTAGCGTGAAAGTACGCGCGCAGCATCTTCGGGCGTCTCCCGCGTGCCGACGAGCATCTCGCTTCCGGTCGCAAAGAGCGCCTGGCCACCGAGCGAAGCGATCGCCACTTCAAACGACACGCGCGTACGCAGGCTCGGCTTCTCGAAGAGCAGCGCGAGGGTCCGGCCGCGCAGCAGCGGGCGCGCCGCGAGCGAAGGAGCGCTCTTCAACTCGCGCGCCAAGCGCAGCAGGGCGCGCAGCTCCGACGGCTGGAAATCCGCGAGGTCGAGGAAGTGGCGCCCCTGCAAATGCTCGTGGGGGGCTAGCGGTACGGCGATCATTGTGTGTATTATTATGCACACAATGGATACTTATGCAATACCTTCGGCGCTCTCGGTCGTGAAATACGGGGGGAGCACGCGCCCGGGAGCGGCTCCCGAGGATCCCTTGCTCGACGAGATCGCCGCTTTGCATGCCGCCGGCGAGCGCATCGTGCTCGTCCACGGTGGCGGCCCGGAGATCGACGCGGCGCTCGGCGAGCGTGGAATCGAAGGCGAGCGCTTCGACGGCCTCCGTGCGACCGACGAACGGAGCCTCGCCGTCATCGAGATGCTCCTCTGCGCGACGATCAATAAGCGCATCGTTCGCGCGCTGCAGGATCGCGGGGTATCGGCGGTCGGCATCTCCGGGCAGGACGGCGGCACCTTACGCGCCCGCCGCAGCACGCGCTTCGCGGGTCGACTCGGTGCGGTCGGCGAGCAAGTTCTCTGCGATCCGCAACTCCTCGCGGCGATCCTCGCAATGCCGGCGATTCCGGTTCTCGCTCCGCTTGCGCTCGAGTACGCCGCGACGGGTCCACTCAACGTCAACGCCGACGAAGCGGCGGCTGCGATCGCAGCGGCATTCCCGGCGAGCGCGCTCTTCTTCGTCACCGATATCGCACGCGTTCGGTCGGTGGCCAGCGATCCGGAGAGCGGTATCGATCGCTTGAGCGTTCCGACTGCACGGGCGTTTCTTGAAAGCGAGCAATGCCGCGACGGCATGCGCCCCAAACTCCGCGCCGCGATCGCCGCGTGCGAGGGTGGGGCGGGGGCCGCTTATATCTGCCTCGCAGGCCCGGGAGCGCTTCGCAACGCGCGCGACCGCGACGATGCGACGATCGTCGCTTAAGCGGAGCCTGGGCCCGGGAGCGCCAACCTCACGCTGATGCTGCTGCTGGGAATCGAGAGCTCCTGTGACGACACCGCCGTCGCGATCGTGCGCGACGGGCGCGACGTGCTCGCGAATGTCTCGACGAATCAGGATGAGTTCCATCGCGCATACGGCGGAATCGTTCCGGAAATCGCAAGTCGCGCGCACCTTGCATTGCTCTCGGCGGCGGTCGAGCATACACTCGAACGCGCGCAGATGACGCTCGCCGACTGCGACGGAATCGCGGTGACCTACGGCCCGGGGCTGATCGGCAGTCTCCTCGTCGGCGTCGCCACCGCAAAAGCGCTCGCCTTTGCGGCTCGGCGTCCGCTCTACGCCGTCAATCATCTCCACGGTCATCTCTTCGCACCCTTTCTCGCGCGCGATGCCGCGCCGCCCTATCCATTTCTCGCGCTCTTGGTCTCCGGCGGACACACGCAACTCGTCGCCGTCGAAAGCCCGCTGCAACTGCGCGTGTTGGGAAAGACGCGCGACGACGCCGCCGGTGAGGCATTCGATAAAACCGCCCGCCTCCTCGGGCTCGGATTCCCCGGAGGACCGGCGCTCGATACGCTCGCCCGCGACGGCGATGCGCGCGCCATTGCGTTTCCTCGCTATCGCCCCGAGGGCGATGCGCTCGATTTTTCGTTCTCGGGTTTAAAAACTTCGGTACGCTATTTTCTCGAACGTCCGGAGAACGCGCGCGTCCGCCGCGAAGATGTTGCGGCAAGCTTTCAATCGGCGGTCGTCGACGTACTCGTCTCTCGGGTCGATGCGGCGTACTCTCGCGGAAACTTCCGCGCCGTCGCACTCTCCGGCGGAGTCGCTGCGAATTCGCAGTTGCAACTGCGCCTGCGCGCTTGGGCGGAGCGCAACAGCGTCGAACTCTTCATCCCGCCGCGTACCTATTGCACCGACAACGCCGCGATGATCGCCGCCGCCGCTGAAGCACAGGGCGAAGCGGTGCGCGTCGATCCGCTCGCACTCGCTGCCGATCCCAACCTTCCGTTCGAGCGCATTGGGAGCGCCGCATGATTGTGCGCTACGAACTCCGCTGCAGTGAATGCGGAGCGCTCGCGCAACACCACGAGCTC
>JAJXVC010000001.1 GCA_021782295.1 bacterium
CTACCGGTCGCGATCTTTCTGGCAGTCGCGCTCGCTGCAGCCTTGCTCTTTACCGTGCTTCCGGGGCTGCTCGCGCAGCGGAAGCCCAATCCGCTGAAACTCGAAGCCTATGAATGCGGTGTCGAGCCGACCTCGTCGGTATCGGGGCGCTTCCCGGTTCGCTTCTACCTTATCGCGATGCTCTTCGTCGTCTTCGATGTTGAAGCGGCATCCTTTTACCCGTGGGCCGTCGAGCTACACGCACTCAAACTCTTCGGTCTGCTCGAGATGGCGGTTTTTATCGTCGTCCTCGGTATCGGATACGCGTATGTTTGGAAGCGTGGAGGTTTAGCGTGGAAGTAGGTCCCGGACACTTTCTTTTAACGAAGCTCGATGATGTTGCGCGTTGGGCGCAGAGTTCGAGCGTTTGGCCGTTGACGATGGGCCTCGCCTGTTGCGCAATCGAAATGATGACCGTGACGGCGCCGGAGTACGACATCGCGCGCTTGGGCTCCGAGGTCTTTCGGAGTTCGCCGCGTCAGGCCGATCTCATGATCGTCTCGGGGCGCGTCGCGCAGAAGATGGCTCCGGTCGTCAAACGCCTGCACGACCAAATGGCCGATCCGAAATGGGTGATCTCGATGGGCGCTTGCGCGAGTTCGGGCGGCGTCTTCGATAACTACGCCGTCGTCCAGGGCGTCGATACGATCATTCCGGTCGATGTCTACGTTCCCGGTTGCCCGCCGACCCCCGACGGCTTGCTTTATGCCGTCAACCTCATTCAACAGCAGATTCGCGAAGGCGGGCGCGGCGGCGTCCTCGCGCGCGGTTAGCACACGTTCGAGCGCAAGAAGAAAGGCCCGAATGCCGAGCACACAAACGCCTTCGATTACGGGGTTGGCAACCGATCCCACGAGCCTCCGCGCCGATATCGGCGATGCGGAGGTTCGTCGCGTCGATCTTGCCGCGTTGCGCGCAACCATGGAGGATCTCCACGCGCAGGGATACTCGATGTTGCTCGATCTCGGCGCAGTCGATTATCCGGAGCGCACGCCGCGTTTCGATCTTGTCTATCATCTCTTGGCGATGCCGATGAAGGCGCGTTCCGTCGCCGAAGTCGGAAAACCCAAGCGCCTGCGCGTGTTGTGCGGCGTTGACGGCGAGAAGCCCGTTGCTCCGAGCGTCATGGATCTCTGGCCAAGCGCCGATTGGGCCGAGCGCGAAGTGTACGATCTTTTCGGGATCACGTTTACCGGACACGACGATTTGCGCCGCATCCAAATGCCCTACGATTGGGAGGGGCATCCGTTGCGGAAAGATTATCCGTTGCGCGGCCCCGCGCGCGACCGCGCGCCGCGCCCGGCCTTCGCGTTGAAGAGTAACGTCGTCGCCGGCGCACCGCCCTCCGGGCGCACGCTCGAAGCGTTGCAAGCGCAGGTAAAAGCCGCGCGCGAACGCTCGGCTCGGGAGGACGAACGGTGAGTACCACGTCACGCCCGACCACGCCGCCCGAACCGATGACCCCCGAGGTCGTCAGTCGCGAAGGCAATTCAATGGTGCTTTCGATGGGGCCGCAGCACCCCTCGACGCACGGCGTTCTTCAGATCATGCTGGAGATCGAAGGCGAAACGGTCGTGAAGGCCGAGCCGGAGATCGGCTACCTGCACACCGGTATCGAAAAATCGGCCGAGAATCTTTTCTGGACGCAAGCACAGACCGTTATCGAGCGCATGGATTACCTGGCGCCTGAAAGCAACGCGTTGTGCTACGTACTCGCCGCGGAGCGATTGATCGGCATCGAAGGGAAGATTCCCGAGCGCGCGCAGACGATTCGCGTCCTTTTTTCTGAATTGACGCGCATCGCTTCGCACTGCGTCTGGCTTGGAACGCACGGAATCGATATCGGTGCGATTTCGGCCTTTTTCTACTGCTTCGACTTGCGCGAAAACTTGCTCGACTTGCAAGAGGCTGCCGGTGGGGCGCGCATGCATCCGAATTACATGCGTATCGGCGGCGTCAACGGCGACCTACCGCAAGGCTTCCTCGACCGCTTCGATGCGCTCTTAGAAAAGTTCCCGGGGCGCATGCGCGATCTTCGCGGATTGCTGCAAGCGAACCCGATCTTCCAAGACCGCACCATCGACGTCGGCACGTTGACGCCCGAGGAAGCCGTGCGCTGGAACGTTACCGGGCCCGCTTTGCGCGCCTCGGGCATCGCCTACGACGTGCGCCGTGCGTTTCCGTACTGCGGTTTTGAGACGTACGAGTTCGACATCCCGACGCGCACCGACGGCGATGCCTACGCGCGCTTCCTCGTGCGGCTCGATGAAATGGAAGAGTCGTACAAGATTCTCAAACAAGTACGAAAACGGCTCGATACGCCTGGTGCGGTAATGATCGACGATCCGAAAATCGCCGCTCCGCCCAAAGAGACGATTGCGCTTTCTATGGAGGCGCTGATCCATCACTTTAAGATCATCAGCGAAGGCTTCCGCGTTGCGCCGGGCGATGCGTATGCTTCGGTCGAGTCGCCGCGCGGCGAACTCGGCTATTACATCGTTAGCGACGGCGGCAACCGCCCGTACCGTATCCGCACGCGGCCGCCGTCACTTTATAACCTGCAGGTTCTCAAACACATTGCACCGGGAAATCTTATCGCCGATCTCGTCGTAATGATCGGCTCCCTCGATCCGGTGTTCGGAGAGGTCGATCGATGACGCAACGCGAGCTTGATTTTCCCGCATTGGCTGCGCGCCTACGCCCGCAGTGCGAGGCGATTGTCGCCCGGTACGAAGAACGGCGCTCCGCGCTGCTGCCGATCGTGCATTTGTTTCAAGAGCACGAGGGCTATGCCAGTCGCGAAGCGATGCGCTTCACGGCAGATCTGCTCGGCCTCACCCCGGCGGTGGTCGAGAGCACGGTCTCGTTCTATTCGTTGTTTTTCCGCAAGCCGGTCGGCAAATACGTCTTGCAAGTCTGTCGCGGCCTTTCGTGCACGATCAACGGTGCCGAAAATATCATGTCCTATTTTCGAGAGAAATTAGGAATCGGACACCTGCAAACGACCGACGACGGCCTCTTCTCGTACGAAGAAGTGGAGTGCCTCGCATCTTGCGACCGAGCGACCTGCATGCAAGTCAATCTCGAATTTATTTACGATCTTACGCCGCAGGCGATCGACGATATGATTGCCGCGATGCGCGCGGGAACGTTTTCCGTCGCTCCGATGGTTCAGAGCGACTCGCCTGAAAAGACGTGGAGCGTCAAACAGGATCTTCAGGTCTCGCGCGGCGAGAAAGCCGCCGGCGCACGCGGCGTCGCATCGCCGAACAACCCCGGTGGGCTCGGCGATAGCAGCGGCGTGATCATGCTCGATCGCTTCGTACTGCGCGACGACGCTCCGTCGATGCGCGCTCGCTCGAACGAACGGCTCGTACAGGATGCAAAACTCGTAGCGGAGGCGATCGAAGAATAATGCCGGTGGTGAAAGTACTTACCGAAGGCATCGGCGAGCTCGATCTCACCGATATCGCCGTTTATCGGCAGCGGGATGGTTATCGGCAGTGGGAGCGCGCCGTGCGCGAACTCAAATCGAGCGAGGTGCTCGACATAGCCGAACGCTCGGGCTTGCGCGGGCGCGGCGGCGCCGGCTTCCCGACCGGGAAGAAGTGGAGCTTTTTGCCTGCCGGCGATAAGCCGCGCTACCTGGTCTGCAACTGCGACGAGGCCGAACCGGGCACGTTTAAAGACCACATGTTGCTCGAGAACGTGCCGCATTTGGTGCTCGAAGGCATCTTGCTCGGCTCGTACGGCATCGGCTCGCACCACGCGTTCATCTATATTCGCGGTGAATTCAAACGCGGTTACGAAATTTTCTCACGCGCTCTCGAAGCGGCGCGCGCCGCCGGATTCGTGGGGAAGAATATTTTCGGCACCGGATACGATCTCGAAGTGACGATTCATCGCGGAGCGGGCGCATATATTTGCGGCGAAGAGACCGCGCTGCTGAATTCGCTGGAAGGGAAGCGCGGCGAACCGCGCTTGAAACCGCCCTTCCCGGCTATCGCCGGGCTCTACGGAATGCCGACGGTGGTGAACAACGTCGAGACGCTCGCCTATCTCGTTCCGATTCTTCGCAACGGCCCCGAGTGGTTCTCCGCGGTTGGAACCGAACGCAGCAAAGGCTATAAGATCATTTCGATCTCCGGGCACGTACGCAAACCCGGGAACTACGAAGTTGCGCTCGGCACGACGGTGCGCGAACTGATCGAGATCGCGGGCGGGCTTCGCGAAGGGCGAACGCTGCGAGCGGTGCAGCCGGGCGGTGGTTCGTCGGCCTGTATTTTTGAAGAGCATCTCGATCTGCCGTACGACTACGAAAACATGTCGAAGGCCGGGTCGATGCTTGGTTCGGGGGCGTTTGTCGTCTTCGACGATACGACCGACTTCGTGAAGTGTGCTTTCAACCTGGTGCGTTTCTTCGCGCACGAATCATGCGGACAGTGTACGCCGTGCCGCGAAGGCGGACACTGGTTGGAAACGGTGCTGCACCGATTCGTTGAAGGGCGAGGCCTTGCGAGCGATCTTACAATGATGCGCCGTGTTTCGTCGACGGTCACAGGGTTGAATCTCTGTGCGCTCGGCGACTCCATCGAACCGTTCCTGAAATCCGTACTCCAGCGCTTCCCCGAACAATTCGAAGCGCGCGTTCTCCGAGAGGTCGCCTCCGCATGAGTTCAGCCCCAGCGACGAGCGATCTCGTCAGTCTTACAATCGACGGCGTTCCCTTGCAAGTGCGTAAGGGGACGCTCCTTGTCGAAGCTACGAAGATGGTGAAGCAAGAGATTCCCGTCTATTGCTACCACACGAAGCTCGGGCCGGCAGGGCTCTGTCGCGTCTGTCTCGTCGAAATCGAGGGCATGCCCAAACTGCAGATCGGTTGCAACACGCCGGTCGCAGAGGGAATGGTCGTGCGCACGCAAGGCGACAGCGTCGACAAAGGACGCGCGATGGTGTTGGAGCTGTTGCTCGTCAATCATCCGCTCGATTGCCCGATCTGCGATAAAGGCGGCGAGTGCGATCTGCAAGATTTTTCGATGGCCTACGGGCGCGGCACGAGCGATCTCGCCGATCCCAAAAGCAGCAAACCGAAGGCGGTCGACCTCGGGCCGACGATCGTTCTCGACGAAGAGCGTTGCGTGGTCTGCCAGCGCTGCGTTCGCTTCGACGATCTTATCGCCGGCGAACGCCAACTCGTGCTCAAAGATCGCGGCCATCGCAACATGATTGCAACGGCGACCGGCGACCCGTACCATCACCATTTTACCGGAAACGTCACCGAACTCTGCCCGGTCGGTGCGTTGACCTCGAAGACCTATCGCTTTAAATCGCGTCCGTGGGATCTCAAGCGAACCGAAACGAGTTGCACGCAATGTTCGGTCGGTTGCCGCATGAATGTCGACGTTCGCCAGGGCAAGGTGTTGCGAACGATGTCGGTGGAGGGCGACGATGCCGTCTCCGATTGGTGGCTCTGCGACCGTGGGCGCTATAACGTCGGTTATATCGATGCCCCCGAACGCATCAAGCAACCGTTGCTCCGTCGCGACGGAGCGTTCGTGCAGATCGGCTGGGACGATGCATTCGCGCTCTGGGCGAAGGCGATTCGCTCGGCGATCGATGCAGGCGCCCCCGAACGCGTCGCGGCGTTCGGCGGCGGGCGACTCACCAACGAAGAAGCATATCTCCTCGCGCGCACGATGCGGACGCTCGGAGTGAAAAATCTCGATTGGCGCACGGGCCGGCAGCGGCAAGCGACGCCGGGAACCTCGGGCGGCACGCTGCTCGATCTCGAACGCGCCGGCGCAATCGTCACCATCGGTGAATCCTCAGCCGAACTCGCACCGGTCATGGATCTGCGCGTGCGAAAAGCCGTGCGCCACGGTGCGCGATTGATCCGCGTTGCATCACAGGAAGCGCCGCCCTCGATGGCGTTTGCAGATGTCGCCGATGTCGCGTCGGCTGCAGCGGCGATTCCGGCGAACGTTACCCGGATCGCGCTGCTCTGGGACGGCGTCGATAGCGCGCTTGCTCGCGCGGCGTTCAGCGCGCTCGAACGCGAAGGGCGCACGTTGCTGACCTATATTACCGGCGAACAAGGGAACGCGCGCGGAGCCGAAGCGATGGGGATGCTTCCCTTCGCCGGCACCGCTTATCACGTGGCCGATTCCGGACGCGATTTCGAAGCGGTCTGCCTCGATGCGCTCGCCGGAAAGATCGAGACGATGGCGATCTTCGGTGCGAACCCGGTGCGTCAGGCCGCCGACGGCGCTCGCGTGCGCGACGCACTGCAAGCGGTTCCGTTTCTCGTCGTCACCGAGCTCTTTATGACGGAGACCGCGCAACTCGCTTCGTTGGTTCTTCCCGCCGCCGGGGCATTCGAGAAGAGCGGAAGCATCGTGAACCTCGCCGGTGACGTGCTGCCGACTGCGGCGGCGCTCGCGCCCCCCGAAGGTGTCCTCAGTGATTTCGAGATCGTCGTCGGTCTCGCACGCGCGCTGGAGATCGAACTTCCCGATACCGAGGAGATCGAACGCGCAACGATCGCCGCCGCCGCGGCGCTCCCGGTCGGCATCGCGTTCGGCGACGAGCGATTTGTCGGCACCGCGAAAAAAGCGTCCTCCGGTGAAGGGCTGCAACTGCACGTTCTGCACCATGCCTTCTTCGGCGGCGGAACGATGGCGAACGACGAACGGATCGTCGCGCTGCGACCGCAACCGACCGCGGCTTTCGCTACCGCCGATGCCGAACGGCTCGGCATTCGTGCGGGGGATCGCATCGATCTCGTCGCTTCCGCCGGAAAGATCGGCGATCTGCTCGCGGAGATTCGCGATACGTTAAGGCCGGGGAACGTGGCGCTCGTCGGCGTCCACGCAGGCTCAGCCGAGAACGGCATCGCCGCCGACGCGCGCGTGCGCGTTAAAAATATTCGCCATCTCGATGTGCCGGTGGAGGCGTAAACGATGCTGATCGTTCTGGTAAAATCGGCGGTACTGCTGCTCGTGGTCATCACGACGTTTGCGTACGCGATGCTCTTCGAGCGGAAAATCCTCGGTTGGATGCAATTGCGCCCGGGGCCGAACCGCGTCGGACCATGGGGATTGATGCAGCCCGCTGCCGATGCGGCAAAATTGATTCTGAAAGAGGATCTCACGCCGAAGACGGCCGACCCGTTGATCTATCGCCTCGCTCCGTTTATCTCGCTCGTCACCGCGTTTGCCGTCTATGCCGTCGTGCCGTTCGGCGCAAACGGCGACGGTTCGCCGTGGGCGATCGGCGACGTCAATGCCGGGATTCTCTTCTTAATGGCCATCTCGTCGATCGGCGTCTACGGGATCTCGTTGGGCGGCTGGGCTTCGGGTTCGAAATTTCCGCTGCTCGGCGCCGTCCGCGGCACCGCTCAGATGATCTCGTACGAACTCTCGATGTCGCTCTCGTTCGTCGGCGTCCTCATGCTCGCGGGAACGACCTCGCTCACCGGCATCGTCAACGCTCAAGAACGCGTCTGGTTTCTCATCCCACAAGCGCTCGGTTTCATCATCTACGTCATCACGGCGATCGCCGAGACGAATCGCACGCCGTTCGACCTCGTCGAGGCTGAGACCGAACTCGTCGGCGGTTTCCATACCGAATACTCCGGGTTGCGCTTCGGTTCGTTTTTTATCGCCGAGTACGTCAACATGTTGACGGTCTCGTGCATCGCGACGCTGCTCTTTCTGGGCGGCTGGAATGCACCGTTCGGCCTGACGTTCTTGCCGAGTGTTGGATGGTTTGTCCTCAAGGTGGGGGCGTTCATGTTTTTCTACATGTGGCTACGAGCGACGTTGCCGCGCTTTCGTTACGACCGGCTCATGACGTTCGGTTGGAAAGTACTGCTGCCGATTGCCACGCTCAACCTCGTCGCTACTGCGGCGTGGGTCGCGCTGCACTAAGACGGGAACGATCGAATGAAAAAACAACTCTTCAGTTTCGGAGCGGTAGGCGCGATTCTCCGCGGCTTCGGAATCACGTTCAAATACATGTTCGTCAGGCGACCGACGATTGAGTATCCGAGCATCAAGAAGCAGCATGCGCCGCGCTTTCATGGATTGCACGAACTCCGCCGCTACGCCGACGGAAAAGAGCGCTGCATCGGGTGCGAGCTCTGCTCGAGCGCCTGTCCGGCGAACGCGATCACCGTCATCGGCTCGGAAAACGCGCCCGACGCGCGCGTCTCTCCGGGCGAGCGGCACGCCGCGAGCTACGAGATCGACGAACTGCGCTGCATCTTTTGCGGCCTCTGCGAAGAAGCGTGCCCAACCGATGCTATCGTGTTGACGCCCCGTTTTGAGATGGCCGACTATCGCCGCGGCGCGTTCGTCTATTCGAAAGATCGTCTGTTGGTGCCGCGCGATGCCGGAGTCGGCACGCCGCCCGACGAGCGGCCGAACGGTATTCCGGCCGATCTCGGTCGAGTTGCCGAGGTGAAATCGACGGTGAACGTCGACCGAGGATACTCCGCGACGCATCGCGGTGAAGTGCTTAAAACCGAACGAAAGGGGTTGGCCGGGTGATTCCCTTTTGGATCATTGGCGCAGTCTTAGTGATCAGTGCGCTCTGGACGGTCACTGCGCGGAAGCCGATCTACAGCGTCGTCTCGTTGCTGCTGAACTTTGCAGCGCTCGCGACGACCTACCTGATTCTCCACGCCGAGTTTCTCGCCGTCATGCAGATCATCGTCTACTCGGGAGCGATCCTGATGCTGTTCGTCTTCGTGATCGCGTTGCTGAATAGTGGAATCGCACCGATTCTACTGGGCCGCGATCGCGTCCCGGTTGCGCCGGCCGCCGCCGCCGCACTTGCAGCGATTGCGTTCGTCGCAACCGCTATTGCGGCACTCCACGCTCCGGCGATCGTTCCGATTGCGACGCATTCGCCGCTGGGTGCAGTCGGGCGCGGCAACGTATTCGGCAGCATCGGTGATTTCGGCCAAGCGCTTTTCCTATCGCGCCTGCTGCCCTTTGAAGTCACGGCACTGATCTTGATGGTGGCAGTCGTCGGCGTCGTTTTGCTCGCCGGCGATCTCGCGCCCTACGTTCCTACACGACGTCGCGCCGAGCAGGCGCGCCGCGCACTACGCGAAGCGATCCTTCGGGAGGGTAAATAATGGCGACGTCATTCTCCGGCGTGCCGATCTTCGATTACGAGGCGCTGGCTTCAGTGCTCTTTTTCATCGGCCTTGCAGGGGCGATCGCCCGCAGGAACCCGCTGGTGATGCTGATGAGCATCGAATTGATGTTCAATGCGGCGAACCTGGCGTTCATCGTTTTCTCTCGTGCGTGGTTGAATAACGCCGGGCAAATATTCGCTTTTCTCGTGATTACCGTTGCCGCGGCGGAAGCGGCGATCGCGCTTGCGATCGTCGTTGTGGTCTTCCGTTCGGCGCAGCAGGTCGATGTCGATGATGTTCGGGTGCTGCATGGCTAACCCCGAACACATCATGGGCGTCGTCGGCAGCTACCCGCTGCTTATCGCGTTGTGGTTGCTCCCGCTTCTCGGCGCGGTACTCTGTTGGGCATTCGGCCCGCAGTTACAACGCGCGGCGGGATGGCTCGCGACCGTCATTGCCTTTGCGGCATTTGCCTGCACGTTGGCTTCGTGGGGAGCCGGCACGCAGAGTCTCAACGGCGCGCTCGGCGCCGATCAACCGCTCGTCCGTTGGATGCCGGGCTTCCACCTCGGGCTCTTGCTCGATCCGCTCTCGCTCTTATGGGCCTGCATCATCACCGGTGTCGGTGCGCTGATCCATCTCTACTCCATCGGTTATATGGAGGGCGACTCCGCATTCGCGCGCTTCTTCGCGTACATGAATTTCTTCTTGTTCGCGATGTTAACGCTGGTGCTCTCCGACAACTTCGTCGGCCTCTTGATCGGCTGGGGACTCGTCGGGCTTGCCTCGTACTTCCTGATCGGCTTTTGGTTCCATAAACCGTCGGCGGTTGCTGCAGCGCGCAAAGCCTTCGTTATCAACGTCGCGGGCGACGTCGGCATCATGTTCGCGATCTTCCTCATCGTACAAAAGACCGGCTCGATCGGCTTCGGCAACGCCTTCGCAGCAGCCGACACCTACGGACCGACGCTATTGCTCGCGATATGTATCTCGCTCTTTATCGGTGCGGCGGCGAAATCGGCGCAAGTTCCGCTGCATACCTGGTTGCCCGACGCGATGGAGGGCCCGACACCCGTCTCGGCGCTGATCCACGCCGCAACGATGGTGACTGCCGGCGTCTATTTGATCGCGCGCTGCGCTCCGCTCTGGTCGCACGACGGCAACGCCCAGTTGCTCGTCGGGACGATCGGCGGCGTGACGGCGTTGGTCGGAGCGGTGCTGGGCATGGTGCAATGGGATATCAAACGCATTCTCGCGTATTCCACGATGTCGCAGATCGGCTATATGATCATGGGCGTCGGAGTCGGAGCGTACGAAGCGGGTGTCGCGCATTTCTTTACGCACGCCTTTTTCAAAGCACAACTCTTCCTCGGTTCCGGCTTAATCATCCACGCGCTCTCGAACGAACAGGATGTTCGGCGGATGGGCGGGCTGCGTAAACGCTTGCCGTTTGCGTTTATTGCGATGCTCGTCGGCGTGCTCGCGATCTGCGGCATTCCGGGTCTGAGCGGTTCGTTTAGTAAAGACGCCGTCATTCAAGGGGCGCTCGATCACGGCCACCCATGGCTCTACGCAGTCGGAATCGTTACCGCGGGTATGACCGCATACTATATGTTCCGCATGCTGTTCGTGACGTTCTTCGGTCGCTACCGCGGCGATGTTGACCCGTCGGAACTCGGCATTCGCCACCCGGAATTCGCGGGAACCGCAGCGCACGGCGACGCCGATGCGCACGAAAGCCATCACGCCCCGGCATGGTTGATGAACGTCCCGGTCGCCGTGTTGATCGTTCCCTCGATTTTCGCCGGCTGGTTGCTCTACGGCGGCGCGAACTCTCCGTGGCATCGATTTTTCGATCCGCAGTTCGGCGCTGCCTCAATTCTCCACGTTCCGGTCTCGGAGATGGTGACGACGCTGGTGACCCTCGCCTGCGTCGCGCTGGGGATTCTCATCGCCTATTTACGGTACGGAACTGCGACGGCGCGCGATAACGCTGTCGAGCGCCTTCGCCGCGAGACGGTCGGCATGTGGCCGATTTTGACGAATGCGTTCTATATCGATGTTGCGCTCGACGCGATCTTCGTGAAAACGAGCGAGGCGTTGGGACGCCTCGTGAGTCGCGTCCTCGATCCGCACGTCGTCGATGGAGCGGTTCGCGAAGCGGCGATCACCGCGCAGTGGAGCGGCGCGCTCGTGCGCTCCCTCCAGACCGGGCTCGTGCGCGCGTATGCCGTCTTCCTCGCCGTCGGCATCGCCTGCTTTGCCGCATTCTACGCCTTCCACGGAGTTCACTGATGCTGCTCGCACTCGTCCTCCTCCCGATTATCGCCGGTTCGGTGATATTGCTGCTCCGCGGTGAAGACCGTCGGCTCTATCGCGCGATCGGTGTTATCGTCGCGCTCGCAACCCTGTTCTTGGCGATCGAAGCGCGTTCGGAGGATTGGAGCGCGCCGTGGCTGCGGGCACCGTTCGTAGCGAACTTCCACCTCGGTATCGGTGCGTTGGCCTTCTGGCTGATCGTTTTGCTCGCGCTCTGCACGGCTTGTGCGGTGCTGGCGGTCGACAGCGCGCGCCCTCGCGCTCTCGTCGGGCAGCTCTTGCTCTTAGAGGGAACGATGCTCGGCTTGTTCATTTCGCGCGATCTCCTACTCTTCGCGCTCTTTTACGACCTGATGCTCGTGCCGGTCTTTTTCGTCCTCCTCGAACGCGGCGAACACCCGCGCGATGCCTGGCGCTATATCATCTATAACTTTGCCGGCGGACTCTTGCTGTTATTTGCGACGGCGGCATTCGGCGTGCTCCACGGTACGACCGACGTCATCGGCGCGGTCGGAACCACGATCTCCGGCGCCTGGGCGCCGTGGATCTTCTGGGGTTTTGCAATTGCATTTTTGGTGAAAACGCCGGCCTTTCCGCTCCACACCTGGATGCCGAACACCTATGCAAGCCTGCCGCCGCCGGTTGCTGCCGTCGTTGGTGCCGTGCAATCGAAGGCCGGCCTCTACGGATTGTTTGTGATCGGCCTGACGTTGATGCCGCAAGAGATCGCGCGTTACTCAACCGTGCTGATCGTGCTGGGTTCGATCTCGGTGCTCTACGGTGCAGTTGCAGCGCTGGTGCAGAACGACGCAAAGCGGGTGGTCGCCTATTCCTCGCTTTCGCATCTCGGCTTGATCGTGATCGCCATCGCGACGCAGCAACCACTTGCGCTTGCGGGTGCGGCGCTCTATATCGTCGCGCACGGTCTTTTTACCGCGGCGGTTTTCATCGGTCTCGGTTACGTCGAGGAACGCGAAGAGACACGATCGCTTGCGCGGCTGCGCGGGATCGGCGCGAAAAATCCGCGCCTCGCCGGTGCGTTGACGATCGGCGGCCTCGCGATGTTGGGGCTTCCCGGCCTCGCGGGCTTCGTCGGCGAGTTGGTCATCATCACCGGTATCGTGCAGAGCGGTAATATCGCCGTCGCCGTCATCGCCGTCATCTCGGTCGTTCTCGCAGCGGCATACGTGCTGCGGCTCTTCCAGGGAATCGTGAACGGCCCGGTCGCGCACGATCTGCCGGTTCGCCGCGATTTAACGTGGCGGGAAGGCATCGCCGTCGCGCCGTTGCTCTTGGCGCTGCTCTATCTCGGTGTGAATCCGCACGCCGTCCTCGCAAGCGGATCGGTTCCGATACCGCGAGCCCCACTATCATCTTCCGCAGGAGTGACGACGCCATGACGCTGCCGTTTACCCACACCGATTGGGCCGCCGTCGCGCCGCTCGAAGCCCTCGCCGCTACCGGTCTGCTCGTGTTGCTCCTCGATCTTCTCTGGCGCCCATATGCGCCGCGCGCACTTTCGCTGAGCGTCGCCGTTCTCGGGACGATTGTCACCGTGGTGATGATTGCGCAGCAGTACGGAACGAATGTCTCCGCGTTCAACGGCGGCTACGTTGTTGGAAACTTCAGCGTGCTCTTCAGTGAGGTTATTCTTCTCGGAGCGCTCGGCGCGCTCGCGCTGATGGGGCGCGGGGGAAGCGATCGTGAGAGCGCCGGAACGATCGCGTTATTGTTATGGAGCGCCTGCGGCGCGCTCTTGCTTGCAGCTGCAGCGACGACGATGACGATTTTCTTAGGCATCGAATTGCTCTCGCTTGCGCTCTACTGTCTCTGCGGTCTTGCGAACCGCAAGAGTGCGCGCGAAGCCGCGCTGAAATACCTCCTCCTCTCCTCGACGGCATCGGCGGTCTTGCTCTTCGGAATGGCGCTGCTCTTCGGCGCGAGCGGCAGCGTTTCGCTCGCTGCACTTGCAACGCCGACGATGGTGACGAACCCGCTCTTCTGGATGGGAAGCGGATTTTTTCTCGTCGGCATCGCCTTTAAGCTCAGTCTCGTGCCGTTCCATGCATGGGCCCCCGACGTCTATGAAGGCGCGCCGCTGCCGATCGCTGCGTTTATGACCGTCGTCACGAAAGCGGCGACGATCGCGATCTTTGCGCGCTTCGCCTACGCCGCGCTGCCGGCCGGGGCATCGCAGATGCTCTTGCTGCCGATCTGGGTGGTCGCGGGAATCTCGATGATCGTTGGTAACGTCGGCATGCTCGCGCAGCACGATCTCAAACGGCTGCTCGGCTACTCCGGTATCGCACAGGTCGGCTATATTCTCGCCGCCCTCGCCGGGACGACGAAAATGGGCTTGCAGTATGCGTTTTTCTATCTCGCCGTCTATGCGGTGATGAATCTGGGCGCCTTCGCCGTCGCTTCCATTCTGAGTTCGAGCGACGAAGAAGAAGGATCGCATCTCGAAAGCTATCGCGGACTCGGCGCACGCCGACCGCTGCTCGCCGCCGCGATGACGTTCTTCCTGTTGGCACTTGCGGGTTTGCCGCCGACCGCCGGGTTCTTAGGGAAAATCCTGATCCTCGCCGTGACGGCCGGCAGCGGCTATCTCTGGCTCGCCGCGTTGCTGCTTATCGGTACGGCGATCTCGCTCTACGCCTACGCAAAGATCATTCTGGCGATGTACCGCCCGGATCACCGGGTGCACAGCACGGAGACGCTCCGGGGAGCACCGTTGCCCTGGTTCAGCCTCGCACTCTGCCTCGTGGCGACGGTCGCCCTCACGTTCTACCCGCTCTTGCCCTCCGGCATCCTTCCACTCGTCAAATAAAATCGTTAGGGAGTCCTCGCACCGGACTCCGACTTTTGCTACAATAGGACGGCGATGAGATCGTCCACGCTCGTGCTGGGCCTCGCCTTCGCGGGGCTCTTTTCCGTCGCCGCTGCACCGGTGCCGACCCTTGCGGGCTTCATCGTTAATCCCTCGAACGCCCAGGTTTCGCACGGCTTCCCAGCCGACCCGAAGGGTGCCGTTCGCGCCGCGCGCGCCCTCGTTGCCGGCGGACATTTAAAACGCGCGATTGCGGCGCTGAGGCTCTATACCGCCGAGCATCCGCGGGAGATCGGCGTACGCCGCTTTCTCGGCGATCTCTTTTATCGAGCCGGTGAACTCACGTTGGCGCGACAGACCTACCTGGCCATCGTGACCGATTTCGGCGGCGACCGCGAGACCTACAACCGTTTGGGCAGCGTCTATGCCTCCGAAAACCACATCAACCGAGCGATCGCGTATTTCGATAAAAGCCTCCCGGCCGCCGATTCGGTAATCGATCTCGTCGCGCTCCATCGTCGTAAAGGAGACCTCGCAAGTTTTATCACCTCCACGCGCAATCGAGCGCTTGCAGAGCCGAACGATCCCGGCCTCCAGGACGATCTCGGCCAGGTGTACGAGTCGGTAAAACGGCCACGGAGCGCGGAGCGCTCTTTCCGCCGTGCGCTCGCGCTTGCTCCGCACGACGTCGGAGCGCTCAACGGGCTTGGGCTTGCGATGCTCGACCAAGGGCTCATCAACGACGCAATCGCGAATTTCGAACAGTGTTTGAACGAGGCTCCAGGCGGCTATAAGTGCACGAACAATTTAGCGGTCGCCGACCTCGATCTTCATCGCGTTGCCGCCGCGGAGTCGCTGTTGAAAGCGGCGTATGCAAAGCGCCCCGAAATGCCCGAAGCGATCGTCAATCTCGGCTACATTCTCGACGCACGGGGGGATTGGCGCGGCGCGATTCGGCGCTATCTTCAAGCGCTCGCCGTCGGACCGTTTTGGCGCGATGCCTATCTCAATCTCGGAATCGATTACGAGCGTCATCACCTCTACGCGTTAGCTGAGAGCGTCCTGCTCAAAGGGATAGCTGCGGTTCCCTACGATGGCGCGATGCACGTCGTTCTCGGGCAGACCTATGCCGATCAAGGGAAACGGACGCTGGCGCTCGCGCAGTACGCATTTGCAACGCACGCACTCGACCCACACGTGCGCGATGTTGCGAAGCAACTGATCGCGGCGCTTCCCCCGGCAAGTCCGCTACCGCGGCACGAACGCTGAAGCGCTCGGGGCTCTTGCTATCGACGCCGCTTTGCAATCGCGTCGATTTCGACGCGCACGCCGCGGGGGAGCGCTGCAACCGCAACGGTTGAGCGAGCGGGTTTCGCGGTGGCGAAGAGCTGTTCGTATTCGCCGTTTACCGCCGCGAAATCGTTGATATCGACGAGATAGATCGTCGTCTTGACGACCTCTTCGGCGGAGAAATTCGCCGCCTTCAAGACCGCCTGGAGATTCGCGAGAACCTGTCGCGCCTGCGTCTTCGCATCGGTGCCGACGATCTCTCCGCTTTTCGGATCGAGCGGAATTTGCCCGCTGCAGAAGAGCTCGTCACCGGCAAGAATCGCTTGGCTATATGGACCGATCGGCGCCGGCGCGTGGTCGCTATGAACGATCTCGCTCATGAGGCGTTCGCCCCCTCCAGCGTCATCGTGCCCTTGTATTTCATCGGCGGTTCTTCGACGCCGAAGTTCGCGGCGATCAACGCGGCAACGCGGGCGAGTTCCTCTGCCGTGAGTGCCGGCGCATCGGAGGCTGCTGCGAACTCGCGCAATTGTTCGTGATTGTAGATATTCGGCAGAACCGTCATCACGCGCGGTTCGGCGAGCAGCCACGCAATCGCGGCCTGCGCGAGCGTGCGATCGGGGCGTTCGAGGAAGCGGAGTGTGTCGATCTTCTTGATCCCATTGAGCAGCCACGAACGGGGGCGGTGGCGGCGATGATCGCCTTCGGGAAAGACGGTCGCTTCGGTGTAGTGCCCCTCGAGTAGACCGCTGGAATGCGGTACGCGAATCATATAACCCGTTGCGCTATCGGTCTCGTTCGCAGCGGCGATCTGGCGATCTCCGGGAAATGTCTCGAGAATATTCCAAATAATTTGCAAGCTTGCAACATCGCGATGGGCGGCCTCGATGCCCTCATAGAGCCAACCGATCGCCGGGCCGAGCGCGATGCCGTAATGGCGAATTTTCCCTTCGCCGCGTAGTTGCTCCATCAATTCGTAGAGCGATCCGTCGCGTACGTGCTCCAAACGCGCATTGTGCAACTGGTAGATATCGATGTAATCGGTCTTGAGCCGACGCAGCGATGCTTCGAGCGCGCGCCGAACGAAGGCCGGCGAGGTATTTTGCGGGAGCTCGCGCTCCCCGCGGTTGCTCGGATCGGCATTTTCGAACTCGTAACCGAATTTCGTCGCGATAACGACCTTATCGCGCCGTCCCGCGAAGGCGCGGGCAAGTTGCTCCTCGCTGCGTCCGTTCCCATAGACGTCGGCGGCATCGTAGAGGGTAATGCCCAGATCGAACGCCTCACGCAGGAGCGCGTCGGCCTCCTCCTCGCTCTTGATGCCCCACCAGGTCGTTCCGGTCGTCCAGAGCCCGAACCCGACCTCGCTAACGCGCAGATCGGTGCGCGGGTATGTACGGTATTTCATTTCCTCTCCTCCGAAGCGGGCATTGGGCGGGTCAAGAGCCAACTCCCGCAATTGTGGATGGGCAGCGGCGCATCGAAGAAGACTTTGCGCGGGTCGGCCGTTGGGTCGCTCGCTACTTTCATCATCCCGAAGAGTTTCGCGTCTTTCCGGAGGTTCGTCCGGGGGAGATGCTCGCGCGTTTGTCCGACCGCGCCCCGGAGGAGCCCGAAGCGTTCGAGGATATCTTCAACGATTTCGAGCGCATCGTCGTCCCGGCAACAACGCACTGGAATCATCCGCGCTTCTTTGCGTACTTTGCAACGAGCGCCGACCCCGCGGCGGTCATGGCGGAGGCGCTCGCCGCAACGCTCGATGTCAAGGCAATGCTCTGGCGCACCTCGCCCGCAGCAACCGAACTCGAAACGGCAATGATGATCTGGCTCCGTCGCTTGCTCGGGCTTCCAGAGCAATTTACCGGGGCGATTTACGATACTGCATCGGTCGCCGGCTTTACGGCGCTCGCCGCGGCGCGTGAGGCGCTCGGTTTGGATATTCACCGTCGCGGTGCGACGGGGCGCGATCTCCCAACCTTGCGCATCTATACGACCGAACACACGCATTCGCATGTTGCCAAGGCGGCGATCGCTCTCGGCGTCGGGCAGGCCAATGTCGTCGAGGTTCCTTGCGACGAACGTTTCCGCATGCGCCCCGAAGCACTGGAGAGCGCGATTCGACACGATCTTCGCAGCGGCATGAAGCCGATGGCGATCGTAGCGACGGTCGGCACGACATCGACCACGTCGGTCGATCCGGTTCCGGGCATCGCGGCGATCGCGCAGACGCATAAGATTTGGCTGCACGTCGATGCCGCCTATGCCGGAGCCGCCGGAATGCTGCCCGAATGCGAATGGTTGATGGAGGGTTGCGACCAGGTAGATTCGCTGGTGCTCAATCCGCATAAGTGGCTTTTCGTTCCGATGGATTGCTCGGTGCTGTTCGTGCGCGATATCGAACATCTGCGGCGTACGTTCTCGCTCGTCCCCGATTATCTGCAAACGGGCGACGACGGAGTGACGAATTATATGGATTACGGCATTCAATTGGGAAGAAGGTTCCGGGCGCTGAAACTCTGGTTCGTTTTTCGCGCTCTCGGTGCGAAGCGCATGCGTGAAACGTTGCGTGGGCACATTGCGATGGCCGCCGCTTTTGCTGCATGGGTTGAGGCGGAGCCGGGTTGGGAGGTCATGGCTCCGCACCCGCTCTCGGTTGTCTGCTTTCGGCACGCTCCCGAAGGCATGGAGAACGAACAACTGAACGCCCACAATGCGGCATTGCTTGCAGCGGTAAACGATACCGGCGAAGTTTTTCTCTCGCACACCGTCCTCAATGGGAACTACGTGCTTCGCCTTGCGGTGGGAAATCAACGGAGCACCCTTGATGACGTTGATGCAGCATGGAACGTCTTGCGCCGGTGCGCAGATTCGTTGGAGGCAATAACACGGTGAGAATTTTACTCGTCGAAGATAGTCAGACCGACGCAGCGGTGGTACAGCGCTATCTTCGCGACGAACGAGCTCCGCACGAGGTATGTGTGGCTCGACGCTTCTCCGACTTCGCCGCGGCTCTGCAAGAGAACACGTGGGATATCGTTTTGCTCGATATGACGCTTCCCGACGGAGAAGGGCTCGAACTCTATCAGCGCGCACGCGAACTCGCGCCGACGTTGCCGATCGTCATTCTCAGCGCCCGTTCCGATGAAGAACTCGCTCTCACTGCCGTCGCCGCCGGCGCCCAAGATTATCTGCTCAAAGGGCACGTCGATGACGTAACCTTAAAGCGCGCGCTGCGATACGCCGTCGAACGGGACCGCATGCAGCGGCGTTTGGAAAATGGCCTCGCCGAACTCGAGCGTCAGCGAGCGAACGTCATTCGCCTCAATGCCCAGAAAAATGAATTGATTGCAACGCTTGCGCACGATATTCGCGGACCGTTAACGGCAATCGTGGGCTTCGGTGAAATGCTCGCCGACGGAAGCATGGGGCACGACGAATCGAAAAAGGCCGCCGAAACGATCGTTCGCAATGGGCAACGCTTGGCGACGCTGAGCGACGATGTTGTGGCGCTTTCGCGAATCGAATTGGGGGAGCTGGAACTCGACATAGAACAGTTCGATTTTGCGGCCCTCGTTATGGAAGAAGCGGAGGGTCGGGTTTCGCAACGGCCGATTCGCTTTGTCTGCGATGCCGACGATACGACGATTCTCGGCGATAAGCGTCGCCTGCGCCAATCGATCGACAATATCATCGGCAACGCCGTGAAGTATTCGCCGGAAGACTCGCCGATCGTGGTGACGCTCCATGGAAATGCGAGTTCGTTGACGCTGGATGTCAGCGATCGAGGTATCGGCATTCCGGGCAGTGAACTGGCAAAGGTATTCGAACGTTTTGCGCGCGGAAGTAACGCGAAGCGCGCAAAGATCGCCGGGACGGGGCTCGGACTGTTTCTCGTGCGCACGTTCGTCGAACGCCACGGCGGGCACATTTCGGTTCGCAGTACGCCCGATGTCGGCAGTACCTTCAGCATCGTGTTGCCGCGAAATGGGGCCGGCTTAAGCGCGAGGGGCGTCGTCGTTCTCGCAGGGGATCGCACGGTACGCGAGGGCGCTGCTTACGAACTGCGGACGCGCGGAATCCGCGTGCGTGAACTCGCCACCGCCGACGAACTCGCCACGCTCGACCCGGCGGCGGCGCCATTCGCGATCTTTGTCGATGAGCGGCTCGGTGAAGGCGAACGTTTGCGAACGCTGATTCCGCGCAGTATGCGGAGTATCCCGATCATCGCTATCCCACCGCATTTTCTCGGCGAAGAACTCGTCGACGCCCTGCGCGAAAACGCACCGACTTTTCAGCCCGAGTAGCGCGAAGCGCGTATCGAGGGCGATGCGCGCATCTCGATACGCCGCGGAGCCTGTCCTGAGCGAGCGAAGCGAGTCGAAGGGGCGCCTACTCGGCGTTCCGTTAGTAGCGGCGCAGGTAGGCTTCGCGCTCCCATTCGTGCACCGCGCGGCGGTAGCGTTCATATTCGGCGATCTTTGCATCGCGGAGCGCGTGGTAGCAGTGGTCGCCGATCGCGCCGCGCACGCATTCGTCGGCATCGAGCGCATCGATCGCTTGGCGTAGGGACTTCGGTAGCGCGATGATGCCGCGCTCCCGTCGTTCCCGTTCGCCGGTCGAATAACTCGAATGCGTCACGGGGTCTCCCGGAAGCGTGCGTTTTTCGATACCGTCGCATACCGCCGCGACGATGACTGCGAGTGCAAGATAGGGATTGCAGGCAGGGTCGGGGCTGCGTAACTCGATCGTGCCGGCGGCATCATCGGGGACGCGAATCATTGCGTCGGTACTTCGGCGCGACCAGACGCAATGAATCGGGGCATCCCATGCCGCGACGAGCCGTTTGTAGGAGTTGACCGTCGGATTACAGAGCGCGGTGAGCGCCTGCCCGTGCGCGAGCAAACCACCGACGGCGTAGAGCAGCGTTTCTCGGTCGGGGCTCTCACCGAGATGCAACGCGATGTGCAGCCCGCTTCCGGCGCTCGATTCGCGCGGCTTCGGCATGAAGGTTGCCTCGAGGCCGTGTTCGGGGGCGAGATGCTTCGCGAGCGTCCGCAGCGTGAGGATCGAGTCGGCAGCGACGAGCGGTGGAATCGGCGCGAGATCGATCTCGTGTTGCCCGGGTGAGTGTTCGTGGTGCGCTGCGGTTACCGAAACGCCCATCGATTCGAGCGCGCCGACGATCGCGTCGCGCGCGTGCTCGCCGCGGTCGTTCGGCGAGAAATCGAAATAGGATCCGACGTCGCTGGTCTCGGTGTGGAGCCCGCCATCGTTGCGCCCCGAGAAAAGATAGAACTCCACCTCGGCGGCAATGCGCGCTCCGGGAACGAGTTCGTCGAGGCGCTCGACGTTGCGTTGCAGCGTCGTTCGCGGGCATCCTTCGAATGCGCTTCCGTCGGGCATGGCGATGGTGCAGATCAGGCGCGCCTCGGGTTGCCCGTCGTTCCAGGGGAAGATCGCAAAGGTATCGAGATCCGGCAGCAACAGCATGTCGAGCTCTTCGTCGCGGACAAACCCGTCGATCGAGCCGCCGTCGAACGATATTTTCCCGTCGAGCACCTCGGCAAGGCGGCTCGCCGGAACGCTGACCATCTTGCTGACGCCGAAAAGATCGACGAACTGCAAGCGTACGAAGCGTACGCCGCGTTCGGCGATTTCCTCGGCGATGATGCGTCTGCGCGCGCGCACCGTTGCTTTAGGAATCGAGGGCATCGATCGTCACCGCGAGGCGCAGGTTGAGTTGATCGGAAGAACTCTCGAGCGAGAGACCGGTGAGCTCGGCGATCTGTCGTAGACGATAGAAAACCGTATGACGGTGCACGTGCAGTTGCTCGGCGGCGGTTTTGACATTCTCTCCCGATTCAAAATAGATCGACATCGTTCGCTCTAGCTCCGTTTGATGTTTTGCGTCGTAATCGCGTATCGATTCGAGAAACGTTCGCGCGAAGCCGCGCCACTCCGGCGTCGTGGCGGCCTCGAGCAAAAGTGGGAGCGCGCCGAGCCGTTCGTACTGCAACACTCCGTCGCGCCGCCCGAGCCGCCGCGCGATCTCCAGCGCCGCGAGTGCTTCGCGACTCGCGCGGTCGAGCGCATGCGTCGGATGCGCTCCGCCGATTCCGCCGACGACGCGATAGGCGGCATTGCGGCGCGCGATGCTCTTGGGGAGGAGCGTCGCGGCAACGCGAAGCTTCCCGACGGAGGGCTCGTCGGCGGCCGGACAGATCAGCAGCAGCGTTCCGGCGCGTTCGCGCTGGACGATCTCGCGCTCTCCGAGCGCGGCGCTTGCGAGTGCGCCGAGTTCCGCGAGCTCCGCTCCCGTACTCGCGTCGTCGAATGCGAGTGCGACCACGAGATAGCTCGGCGCGAGCTCGAGATGCTGTTCGGCGGCGAGGGCTCGCACCGACGCACCGTCGCTCAGACGCCCGGCGAGTGCCTCGTCCCAGAGATCGCGTTGCATCGGAGCGCGCCGATCGCGCGCAAGATCGAGCGCAAGCAGCGTTGCTGCCAGTCGGAGAGCCTCGTCGTCGGCGCGGCGCGCCTTCGCACCGAAGGCGACGAGCCAGCCCAGCCGCCATCCCCCGACGGAGAGCGGAAGGAGGAGCGAACCATCGGAGAGTCGCGTCGGCTCGCCATCGGTTGGGAGCTCGCTTGGCGGTGACTGCGGCGCAGGTGCGGTGCGCGCGATCGGACGCTGCTGGGCATCGAGCAGCAACAACCCCTCTCCCCGGTCGAGGGCGAACAGGACGGCGTCGCGCCCCTCATCGCTTGCAAGGGCTTGCGCGAGCCGCGCGCCCAAATCGAGGAGCCGAGCGGAAGTCACGCGGGCTTCTTCGGCGAAGTAGGCGGGTGTTCATGGAAACCCGTCGGAAAATCGCCGCCGAGACCTTTGCCGCGCTGTTCGACAAGAACCCCGAGGTCATCGTGCTCTATGGGCCCGACGGGGTGCTTGCCGACGTGAATCCGGCTGCAACCGAACTCACCGGTTTTCACGCCGACGAAGTGCGGGGAACGACCTTTCGCGACCACATCCCGCGCAGCGACCGGGTGCGCGGCGAGATGGCCTTCGAGATGGCACGCAGCGGAGTCGCAGATCATTTTGAGACGACGCTTCGCCATAAGGACGGTACGCTCGTTCCGGTAGAAGTCTCGGTCATCCCCTCGCATATCGCCGGAACGGTGCGAGCGATCTTCGTTCAAGCGCGCGATATCGCTGCGCTGCGCGATGCCGAAGAGGCGATGCGCGTCAACCAACAGCGGTTGCGCTCGCTCTTCGAATATCATCCGGACGGGATCGTCGAACTCAAAGCAACGGGAGTCATTTCGCGCGTGAATGTCGCTTTCGAGAGCGAGACGGGAATCTTAGGCGAGCGCATCGTCGGAACCCCGTGGATCGATCTGATCGTTCCCGGGCGGCGCGAGCGCGCCGAAGAAGCGCGCCATGCTGCAATGCGTGGCGAGGCCGCCGAGCACGAATCGGTACTTTTGGATCGGATCGGCTACCAGATCGAGGTGCAGTTGAAGCTCGTTCCGATCCACAGCGGGGACGAGATCACCGGGACCTACGCGATCTTCAAAAATGTCTCCGCGCAACGTGCCGCAGAGCGCGCGGTGAGTTCGCAGGTCGATCGGCTTCGCCGCCTCTATCTCGTTGCGGCTTCACGCGAACTCACGATTCCGCAACAGCTCGAGGCGGTGTTGAAGCTCGGCATCGATTTCTTCGGCTTCGACGAGGGGTATATCGTCCGAAACGAAGGCGATACCATCGTCATCCATACGGCAGTTGGGCGAAAGACGCCGCTCGCCGCCGGAGCACGCATTCCGCTGGCGTCGAGTTTCGCGCGCTTTCTCACCAACGAGCGCCCATTTCTCTTCATTCCCGACCTCGACGAACCCGAGTGGCGGAACGATCCCGCACGCGCGACGGTGCATTGGCGTAGCTATGCCGGCACGCAGTTACAGGTTGACGGTACGGCATTCGGCGCGCTGGCGTTTGTCGGATTGCGCGCGAGAATGGAGGGGCTCGACGAACTCGCCCGCGAGTCGATCTCGCTGATGGGGTTGCTGGCTTCGGCAGCGTTGGAGCGCCAACGGACGGCGGAACGGATCGAACAGCTTGCGTTTAACGATTCGTTGACCGGGCTTCCCAATCGCGTACTTTTCGCCGACCGCATCGAGCAGGCATTCGGGGCGGCGAAGCGTTACGCTCGCGGTTTCGCCGTAATGTATCTCGATCTCGATCACTTTAAGGCAATCAACGATAATTTCGGACATCGCGTCGGCGATGAAGTGCTGGTTCATGTTGCTCGACGTTTGCGGACGTTATTGCGCGAGAGCGATACCATCGCGCGATTCGGCGGCGATGAATTCGTTATTCTTCAACCCGTCGTCGATGCCGCTACCGATGCCGCCGATCTGGCACGCAAGGTGCTCGTCGCGCTGGAACAGCCGATCGTCGTCGACGGCCGAGAACATCACGTAGCGACGAGTATCGGCATCGCCCTCTACCCGGAGCACGCAACCGAGATCGAACGGCTGATGGAGCTTGCCGATGCCGCGCTCTACCGCGCCAAACGCGAGGGGCGCAACCGCTGGCAATTTGTCGCCCCGCCGGCTACGGCGCCGCGGGGCTCTTCGTCCGGTGCTGCGCGCTCCGATGGCGAAGCGTAATGCGCGGAAGTTTCCTCGCCAAGTCTTCGGGCATGATCGCATCGATGGCATCGTCGACCGTCACGATGCCGAGCATCCGGTCGCGTGCGTCGACCACCGGAATCGCGAGGAGATCGTAGCGCGCGATTGCGGCGGCGACCTCTTCGGCGGGGGTCTCAGGGCGTACGCTAACAACATCGGTGCGCATGATTTTATCGATGAATGCGGTCGGTAGCGCGAGAAGAAGATCGCGCAGCGTCACGATTCCGAGCAAGCGATCTTCCTGATCGATGACGTATAAATAGTAGATCAGTTCGCTCTCCGGGGCGAGTTCGCGAATCTTCCGAATCGTTGCATCGGTCGTGCGGTGCGGATAGATCCAGACGTAATCGGTCGTCATCAATCCGCCGGCGGTATCGTCGTCGTACTTGACGAGTTCGCGCAACTCGCCCGCGGTATCGGCGTTCATCTCGGCGAGCAACTCGCTCTGCCGCTCCTCGGGAAGCTCCGCAAGAAGATCGGCGGCATCGTCCGAGTCCATCTCTTCGATGATATCTGCGGCGCGCGCGGTGCCGACGTTTTCGATAATTTCGCGCTGCGTCTGTGCGTCGAGATGCTCGAAGGCATCGGCTGCTACTTCATCGTCGAGTTGCTTGACGACGGTCGCCGCTTCGTTGCTCGAAAGATTGCCGATGATCTCGGCGAGGTCGGAGGGGTGCAGGCGCGCGAGCTTATTCGCCGTTACCGAAAGGTGGACTTGGCTGGGGTTGACTTCGCGGATCGGCGCGACGGAGTCCCACGCAATCATTGCGCGGGGAATGCGATCGTGGAGTGCGGGGGAGAGACGCTCGCCGAGTTTACGTAAGCCGAGCCGGCGCAGGAGCCCGGCAAAACCGATATCGGCGGCGACGACGCGCAGTTGCCCGCCGGTCCGCGCAACCTCAAGATCGTTGATGCGGACGACTTTCCGCCCGTCGATATCGACGATCTGTTTGTCGAGGAGATCTGCGACCAAGTAGAGCGCTTCGCCCTCGGGCGGAGCCGGCTCTTTCGGTGCGCTGGAGAGCGAGACGGCACCCCCGCGTTCGATGCCGAGCACCGAATCCATGGGGGCGAAACGCGCACCCTGCGCGGTTTTGACGACGAAGCCGTCGATCTGCGGAAAGGTCGCCTCGGGATGGTTGACGAGGAAGTCGCCGACCTTGCCGATCGGCAATTCGTCTATCGTGACGCGTTTGCCGACCAGTTCCGAAATGAATCCTTGCGTGAACGACATCGCGGCCTCCCCTTTCGAAGGGCGGTGTTCTCGACGACGCCGGAATTCTCCGTTCGTTTTTATGCGATAGAGGCAGCTCCCCCACCACCGTATCCAATGCCGATTCCGTTGAGCATCAGGGCGGTGATTTGGGTTGCGCTGACCTGCATCTGCGCGAGAACGCTCGATCCAATTTGCGTGAGGATCTGCTGCTGGGTGAGATCCGTCACGGTCGCGCCGATATTCGCGTCTTGGATCGAGCTGACACTTGCGGTGAGGTTCATCGCTGCGGTGTTCGCATTGGTGGCATCGTAATTCAGCGAGACCATCTGCGCACCGATCTGCGCTTGGGCCTGCGTGATTGCGGTGAGCGCAGCATCGACGCGAGTCTCTGCGTCGGCTGCGGAAATGTTGTTACTCGAACTTTGGCCCGTGACCTGATTGAAAATGCTCACGGTCTGCGGCGCGAGGACGGAAATATTCGAGATGTTGAGGTCGGATGTGCTAACCCCAGGGAGTGAAATTGCAGTCGTTTGCCCCTCTTGTGGGCCATCCTGGACGTAAAGAGGGCTATTGCTTGTCGTCTGCGACGTGGATTGTGGAACGACCTGGAACGCAATCGTTGCGCCAACGTCTTGCTGTGTAAGGTTTGCGAGGTTGAATTGGAGAAGTTCACTCGAAACTGGTCCGGAAAACGAGGCCGGCGTCGCTTCGGTAATTCCCGATAAGATGCCGGAATTAACGGGCACTGCCGTTGTATCTTGCATAAGCGGTGCAGCTCCGAACGACGGGTTCGAGCTGTAGGATTGTACTTGTACAAACACGCCCGGCCCAACATTTATTCCGGTGTCGGGATCAATGGCATTGGCCGAATAGCCGGTAACTTGGAAAACAATAAAATTCGCAGTGAAATTTCCGGGGCCCGAGACGCCGCCTGGGCCGTAGAGGGTAACTAACGGGCCCGGGTTTCCTAGCCCGTCGGCGTTTGTGACGGTCGATGTGGGGATGGAGCCGTTTGGCGAAAGGAACGGTGAAGTAACTTGATAGGCACCATATCCGAGCCCATTGCCCGATGCGGGCGAATACAACGGCGTTGTTTGGAACTGGCCGTCCAACAAGTTGAGCCCATTGAAGCTCGTGTTACTCGATATGCGATTGACCTCAAGCAGCAATTGTGAAATTTCTGCCTGGATGTTGGCGAGATCAGTCGATGAATTGAGATCGGAGCGTGACTCAACGACCAGGCTGCGGATGCGCTGGAGAATGAGCGTGATCGTGGTGAGGGCTCCGTTCGCGACGGCGAGCGCATTGTTTGCCGTCTGCACGTTTTGAGCGGCTTGTTGGAAACCGTTGACTTGCGTTTGGAGGCGCTGCGCTATTCCGTAACCGCTGGGGTCATCAACAGCAGAACTCACGCGGAGGCCGCTTGCCAACGCGCGAATGTCGGTCTGTTCCTTTTTTTGTGTGAGAGAAAGGTTCAGGAGAACCTGGCTCGCACTCCCCAGCACATCCATGAAGTAAGGTGGCTTCCTCCTTGAAGATTCCCTACAGTTCGGATATCGGCCGAACCACCCGAAGACTTGCTCGCTGCTCGGTGAATCCCTGGTAAAGAAAGGGTCAATCCGGGTAAGCCGGAGGCCCGTGAAAGCCGATAGGATTCTTGCTCGATGAAGCCGCTCGCAACGCGAAAAAGGGTGCTCCTACCGTTTTCTGCACTGACGCTGATTGCGGCGCTCTTCTCATTCCTCGCTCGGGGGGTCGGAGCGACCGGCTACGTTGCTCCGGAGCCCTCGCCGACGGCGATCGGCAGCGCTGCGCCGAGCTCAGCGCCGAGCCCTGCGCCGAGCCCCGCTCCGGGCCCCTCGGCGACCCCGCGTCCAAAGCCGACGAGTACCCCCCGTGCCCTGCGCGGCGGTCCGCTCGAGTTTTCGCTGAACGGCTCGCTCTCGTTCGGGCGCACCCAATCGAGCTATGCAAGCGCGGCGACGCCCGCTCCCGGGAGCGCTTCGCTGAGCAGCAACCAAACGCAGAGCGCGACCGGCGTCGGTATGCTCGCGCACCTTTTCCGCCGAGCCGGAAACACGACGCTCGACCTGCAGGTGCCCTTCACGCTCTCCACCACCGCGAGCCTCTTCGGGAGCGGGATTTTGAGCTACTCGACCCCGCGCTATGCGATCGGCTACGGCCCGGAGAGCCTCTCGGTTCTTGGCCAGCTCGGCGTCGGCTCGACTCTGCGCGGCCTCTTCTTGAGCCTGCCCGCGAACGGAGGCGATATCACGGCGTTTGCCGGCCCCGCGCTCTTCAACACCGGCGACAGCATTCGGCTCTACGGCGTGCGCGAACGGCGGCTCGTCGCCGGGCGCCTCTTTGAATATGGCCTCGCTATGACGCCGCCGGGGAGCGGGATCGGCTCTTCGCTCACGCTGCTCACCGGTACCGCCCAGCGTCGCGGGAACGCCTCGGTCGTCCTCGAGGCCGCGCTGCAGCGCCTCAAAGCGTCGACGCAGAATCCGGGTGGGGCTGGAATCGCCGCGCAGGCACGGATCGATTGGGGAAAACCGACCGGGCTCTGGACGCTCGCGATGCGGACGATTCCGAACGACTTCATCGCGTTTGGAACCGGGCAATTACAGGGCGACCGCCTCTTCGATATTAGCCATATCGCGCAGTCGCGGAACGGAACGAGTACCTTCGATCTCGCCTTCGAACATTCGCTGCTCAACGGCGAGATCACCACGCAACGACGGACGTCTTACATTCTTAGCGGCCAGATCTCGCAGCATCTCGGTTACTCGCTGAACTTTTTCGATCAGGCGCTCGGCGGGAGCGCCGGGAGCCAGTGGAATGGTACCGCCGGCGGCCAGCTTTCGTTCTCGGGGCGGATGGGCTTCATGAGCCTCTCCGAGCAACTCGGACGCTACACGAGCATCGCCGCAGCACCGACCGGCACCGCGCAGACTGCAGTACAAACCCAATTGCGGCTTGGTGCTTTCGCGCTCTCGCTCACCGATCAGGAACTGCGCACCGCAGGCGGGCTTACCGGTCTCGGGCATCAGGGAAGCTTCGGCGCCCAGTTGGGGCGCACGAGCGGCAAGACCACGATCTCGCTGAATTTTCTACGCATGCTCACGCAGAATTCGATCTCCGATGCAATCTCGCGCATCCCGACGATCAGCGTCACCCGGCAGATCTCGCCGGCCTTCTCGCTCACCGCTTCCTATGGAACCGAATCGCTCGTCGATCGCTTGAACCCCGAGGTCGATGGGCACTCGCGTATCTTCAACCTGCAAGTGAACGCTCCGTTTGTTTTCGGTAGCGGAGCACTCGTGCAAGGGCGCGTCGATCCACGTTTACCCGCGACGATCGGCGGACGCGTGACGCTCGACTCAGGATCGGCGGCGACCTATCTTGTCGGCTCGGGAACCTACGGCGTCGCAAATGCGATGGTCGTACTCGACGGACGCTACGTGCAGCGCACCGACCTCAACGGCAACTATCAATTCAGCTTCGTCGCCCCCGGGCAACACCAAATCCGCTTGGAGACCTCCTCGCTGCCGCGCGGACTCACCGCCGATTCTCCGGTGGTCACGCTGACGGTGCAGGGTGGGCAGTACGCACAGATTGGTTTTCTCGTCGGAGATTTCGGCGGTATCTCCGGCCATGTGTACGGGATCAGTCGCGACGGCGAACGCGTGCCGCTTCCCAACGTACTCGTCCGCGTCGATAGCGGCGCGTACTCGCAGACCGATTCGAGCGGCGCATACGGCTTCGGACGGTTGAGCCCCGGCGAGCATACCGTCTCGGTACTTGAAAACTCCGTGCCCGCCTACGCGACATTCTCGAAGAAAGAACTCTCCCGGAAGGTCAACGTGCTTCGCGGGCAATTGACGCACGCAACCTTTACCGCCGAGCCGCTCGGTTCGATCTCCGGCTACGTCCTCTACGGAAAAGGCGTTCCGAAGCCGTACGTCGTCGGGGATGGCGTGCTCAATGCCTACGTCGTCGCTGAGCCCGGGAACGAAGCCGCAATCGCCAACGACGACGGTTCGTTCGTGCTCGACGATCTGACGCCGGGCACCTATACGCTCTCGATCGATCCTGAGACCGTCGCCGACGGCCTCGGGCAGGTCAGTTCCGATCTGACGATCTCGTTAAAAGCGCGCGAGCGCTACAAAGGCGCGATCTTCAAGGTTGCGCGGAAGAAAAAGAAAGTGCTCTTTACGTTCTTCGGGAATGCGGGTGCAGCCGCGCCGAGCGTGGCGCCGAGCCTCAGCATCTCCGAACCGCGCCTGCCGCCCGGTGGTGCGGCGGAGGTGAGCGCAGCGGCTCCCGCCGACGCGGGGCTCTCGGTCATCGCCTTCGGGCATACCGAGCGTTTGAAGTACGACGCGGCGCGCAAACGCTGGCGTGGGGAAATCGTGGTGCCGATAGGCGCGCGCGCCGGTCGCGCTGAAGTGCGCGCGAGGGCGGCAACGGGACGTGCGCCGCTTTCGGCCGAGATTACCGTCGACCCGCGGCTGCCGATCGCGATCCTCTCGGCGAGTCCGGCACAGGCGAAGATCGGGGAGTACGTGACCGTGCGGGCGCGCTTCCTCGCCGACGTGCGTCCGGGCGACCGCATTCTCTGGGCCGACGGGCAGAAGAGCGTGCTCGGGAAGCCGCTCGTCGGGCGGCTCTTCGCCTTTACGCTGAAGCTCAGCGCCCGCCCGATGGTCGGGACATTGGTGACCGCGCACGGGCGCTTTGCAGTACGACTTCGGTAGCAAATAAGATTCTTTACCGAAGTCGAGGGCATAACTTTACTACCCCTTGACCCATTTGAGAAAAGTTCCGTCAGCAGGCAACCGATACGATAAACATAAAAGTTCTCGCTCCCGCCAAGGACGGCGACTTCTCGCGCATGGTGAAAGGATCATGAATACAAAACGAACTCTCGCGCTTGCCGCATTTGCAGCGCTCGTTATCTCGACGGCTCCGGCCTTCGCAGCCACTACTGGGACGGTTACCGTCAGTTGGGACACCCAAAAGATCGGGTCGATCGTGCTGACCACGCAGTATAACGGCTCGCCGCTCGGCACGCACAATACCGGTGCCGAAACGATCTATCTGAACAACGATAGCACCGGTGCCGGCGTCTGCCAGGCTTCGGATACCGAAGCCACATCGGGAACCATTGGCTTCGGGTTAGTTACCCCGGATGCTCTCGTTTACACGGATTGCATGGAGATCAACGCACTCAATGCGGTGGTCCAGACGAACGATGTGGCCGGCTACTCGGTCACCGAAGCTGCGACCTCCGGCTATCCGGCGAGCGGCTTCCTGCTCTGCCTGCTGCCAAACGGCACCTACGCCAACAATCTCGCGGCGACAGCGTCAGCGCGCTCTGCGGCTCCGTTGATTGCAAGTACCACGGCCTGCCCCTCCGGCGACTTCGCAATGAACAGCACCGGCGGCACGCTGCTCGCAAGCTCCGCCGCGACGACCGGCACCAATCTCGGCGGTGACGTCGAATTGGCGATCGGCCCGAACGCTCCGACGGGTCCACAATCGGTCATCGTTACCTACACCCTAACCCTCAACTAGGGAAGGTACGATCCTTGGCGCGTCACGTTTCGTTGCGGGGACTCACCTCCTCGCAACGAAACGAGAGGGCACGATGCTGAAACTCCGATCGCTCCGCGCGCTCGCGGCACTCACGCTCCTGATCTGGCCGATCCGTGCAAGCTCGCTCCAACTTGGGCTTGAGGTGACGCCGGGGAAACTCGAGGTTTCGATTCCCAGAGGCATGACGTACAACATACCGATCACGATTCACAACTCGGGGCTTAACTCGACGCACGTGCAGGCGACGATGGTCGACTTCACGGTGAATCAAGCGGGGAATTACGTCTTTACCAAAGTGGGCTCGCGGCCGAACTCACTGATGAAATGGGCCTCGATCCGGCCGCGCGAGTTCAACATTCAACCGAATACCTCGCAGCAAGTGCAACTGACGATCCAAGTTCCCTCGAATCACGCGCTCTCGGGCGAGTATGCCGGCATCGTCTTCTTCCAGACGCGGCCGGAGCGGAAGCCCGGACAGACCGTCGCTTTCTCGGAACGCATTGCATCGAAGATCTACGAGACGATTCCCAATACCGTCCATATCGACGGCGCGATCGTTCGGATGGCCAGTTATCCAAATCCGCTCGGACGGATCTACCACGTACTCTTTAAAAACACCGGCAACGCACACGTCTACCTTCGCGGGCAGCTCGTCGTGCAGACGACATCAGGGAAGGTCGTCGATCAGGTAGTGATCCCCAGCAATCAACTCGTCGAACGAGACGGAATGCGCTTGCTGGAGCTTCAGGGCAAACGGCTTCCCCCGGGCGAGTATGAAGCGATCGCGACGATCGACTACAACGGAAAGACCGATACCGCAGGCGGTATCAAGTTCACGGTACGCTAGCCCGCCTTCTCGGCGCGGCGGCACGAATCGGGTTCATGGAGGATGGTAGGAGTCACCACGATGGAACGCAAG
Source organism: bacterium (assembly GCA_021782295.1). The sequence goes on from JAJXVC010000001.1 coordinate 32,048, forward strand.
GCACGGGCAAGCATACGGAGGATCACGGTCGTCGTCGCCTTGATGGCGCTCCTGCCGGTCGCCGTGCTCGCTTCGACCGCATCGACCGTCGTGACTTGGCGTACTAATGCAATCGTGAAGCTGTCGTTGACGCCGAATTACAATAGCGGCTTCGGGGCGGTGCCTGCCGTCATCGGTACGCAACCCGCGCCGACGCACGGACCGAATGCGGTGCTCGATGGCGGTTCGGTCGACTTCGGAAACATCGAGGCCGGAAAGACGTATCTTTATAAGTACGCCGTCGAACTCAACGTGACGACGAATTCATCGACCGGGTTCAATCTCTATGGCGAAGGCTCGGCGGATTTCTATAATCTCACCGACGGATCGAGCCTGCCGATCTCGCAGACGGTCTATTATGTGCCGTCGACGGCGAGCTCCGATTCGAACACCGGGTATTCGGCGGGCGCTCCGTTCATGAAGACGAGCGGCACGGTGACGGGCGGCAGCTACTCGACGCCACCCTCGATTGCCTATACCACCTATCCATCGCCGATCGCGCAAAGCCTCGCTGCAACCGGTACTTATTATTATGACTACGAGGTGAATGTGCCGAATTCCGCGACGAATGGACATTATTACGTCTGGATCGTCTATACGGTGGTGGCAATATGAAAAGAGTGAGCCGCACGGCACTCTTCGCAGCATTCTTGCTCTTTGCATCGGTTACGGTCGCTCTCGCGCTTTTTGTGCAACAACGCGATCAGATCGCGGTGACGATTATCGTCAACGTCACGCCGGCTCCGCGAATGGCAGCGTACGCGCCGACGGCGACGACGGCTTCGCAGATTCGAGCCGCATTCTCCCTCGATACGCAGCATGCACTTCGCGCCGGTGCGCTCTCGCTCAATAATCTCGTTGCGCAGAACCAACAGGCCGTTCGTGTCGAAGCCTCGGTTCAGCCGAATCCTCTCGGCACGCTATTGGTGAGCAATAAAAATTCTGTGACCATCAATGCTACGGCTGGAACGACGGTCGTCGTTCCATGCGCCTATACGATTACGGTAAATACGACAGTTACTTACTGGCAGTTGAAAGACGGCGTATATAGTGATTTTTCCGGAACGTTCCCCGGGAACGATTTGGCAAACAACACCTATATAACCACTCCTCTTCCGACAGCGACCCCGTTCTTCGTATATCTCGATGATGGCGGGCAGTTTGCTCTTCGCGAAACGAGCGCCGGCACGAAAACCTTTTGCGTCGATCTTACGCTGAGCATTCCGATCAGCGTCTCTGGGGGGACGTATAGCACCAACGCGGTCTATACGCTGTACTTCTGATGAACGTGCGTCGTTTGCAGTCCTTCGCCGTCGCCGCGACCCTCGTCGCCGCTGCCGTCGCCACCGCCTTCGGGCGCGGAGTTCCGGGTGGGATCGTCCCGCACCCGACGGTGACGCCGATCGGCATTCCGATCGTTCATACACCCCCGCCGATGATTCCGCCGCTCATCCATCCGACCGCGACGCCGCCGGCGATGCCCGGTTTCCCGCAATCGAACTCGAATGTCCGCGCTCCGGGTTCGATCGTGCCGCTCTCCGAATTGCCGCGACTCCCGCTGAAGTCGGCGATGAATACGCTGCATCCGGGGCAGCGGAGTATTCAATCCGCGACCGGCGCGACGATTCTTCTCACCGCGAGCGGAAGTGGAAACTGCGCGATTACGGCGGGGGATAACTTTACGGTCGGTTGCACCGCCGACTGGCAGTCGTCGGGGTTGACCGGCGGTGACACGTTCCAAGATTATTACATTGCTCCGAACGTCGCCGACGGTACCGCGGGAACCGCGGTCGGCGGAGGCTACGGCGCACCGAATGGGAACGTCCACGCGACGACGCTGAGCGTCGCCGGCGTCTATACCTTCGGCGTGCTCGATACGACGACGAACCAGTGGGTCGCGGTCATCTATATCAACGTCGGCGTCTCCTATAACTTCGGCGTCTACCAAGATGCCTTCCACACGCAACTGATCTCGCAGTTTGCGGCCGGCTCGAGTTCGGCGGCCTATATCTATGCGACCAATCTGACGCCCTCGGATTTCTACGTCATCTATATCGAATCGACGTCGATCAATCCGGTCTGCATTTTCTCTGCACCGGTACAATCGTCGTATGCAACCAACGGGCTCTGCCAGCCGAATCTCTCCTCGGGTGAACAGGCCCCCGGCGGCGACATCGCGGTCACCTGGACGATCAGTGCAACGCAGGCGGCGGGGACCTACTCGGTCGTGCTCTTCGACAAGACGACGAATCAGCGCGTCTCGCAGCAACAGATCTCCGTTACCGGCCCGAGCGGCGAGACGATGCTGCTCTATCCCGACGGCACGAACGCGAACCCCTCGCCGCGCCCGCTTCCGGTGGCGACGCCGAGCACCGTCTTTGCATGGGACAGCCCGAACGATCAATCGACCTCCGGCATCGTGCAGCAAGTACTCATTGCGCCGAGCTCCAATTACGAATGGACGATCTCCGATCCCACCGGGCAGACGCTCTGGACTGCGAACGCCAATACCAGCGGAACTGCGACCAATACCTTCGAGTTCGGTACGAACGCGCTCGGGAGCGCCTATTCACCGGGCAGCTATATTCCGGCAACGTTCACGGCGCAACTCTACGATACCATCGCAAAGAGCGTCTATGCTTCGCAGGCATTCTCGATGGTCGGCTATTACGTCTCGACCACCTTTACCGGCGGATCGATCACGCTGCGCGTACCCGGCGGCAGCTCGCAGACGACGAACCTCATTTTCACCAATAACTCCCCGTTGCGCTTCGGGCTCTCGAATAGCGACTCGTTCTCGAAGATCGCGTTTTCGACCGGCTCCGATTTCACCGCGAACGGCAACAACGGCTACGGCGTCGATGTCGTGCTCTCCGGCTATACGCTTGCGCAGTGCGAAGCGACCTGTACCGCGACGGTGACCGACTCCGCGGGAAATTCGTGGAGCGTGAATGATACCTGCGGCGTCAACGGCACTGGAAACGATGAGTGCTACCTCGAGGTCGATCCGACCAAGAGCAACGAATATCTTGCGCCGAACGCGACGGTGACGATTCCGAACGTCAGCTTCTCGGATGTCAACGGCGGCATCTGTCAGACCAATGGAAGTTGCCAGATGCTCACCTCGGTGCTGCCCGAGCATGGCTTAACGTGGTCGACGACGACCGCGACCGACGCCTATGCTCCGGCGTTCATCGCCGTCGGCAATACCGGCGGTACGGCATCGGCGACGCTTGCCGGTGTATACGTCAACGGCGGCTATCAGTCAACGGCAGCGGAAGATGTCGAAGCGCACTTCTTTCGGCCGAACACCGTCGACGCGCAGTACGAACGGGGTTCGCCCTACCCGATCAACCTCAACGATTTCGATATCGTAGCGTTCACGATCAAGAACTCGTCGAACAACACGGTGAGCGAGATCGGGATCGGACTCGTCGGGACCTATGCATCCTTCGGCGTCCTCGATTACTTCCAGGCCGATCCGAACCTTAATACCGCTGCGTGGAGCATCGATCCCACCTGTTCAGGCGCCGCTCAGCCGCTTCCGCGGAAATACGTCTGCTTCCAAGATTTAAGCGGCGGCATCGGGCCCGGTAAAACCGCGACGTTCTATATGGACGTCAACGCTGCGCCGAACGGTTTCCCGTACTCCGATTGGGCGGTGCTCTCGGCCTATCCGACGGTCTACGCGCTGACCCCCGCCACGACGGCGACCGTTCCGGTCACGAGCGCCGGCGTCGACCAAACGGTCGATAGTCTGGCATGGGCGCAGTACTCGCTCAACTCGAGCTTGATGACGGCGTACTTCTCTCCATCTACGGTTGGAACGAATACCACTTCGCCGGTCGACGTCGTCTTCCAGAACACTACGCTCGGTGAGGATCCCAATCCCGACTTCATCGATACGGTCGAGGTCGCCGCCTCGAACTCGCTCTCGACATCGGGGGCCCCGTCGGTCGTCTCGCCTGCGGGTTGGTCCTACATCGGCAGTCAGACCAGCGGTGCGCAGGTCTACTGGATCTTCAGCGCCTGTAACAACGTCAACCAAACCAACGCCGTTCCCCCGACGGGAGTTCTTTCGAGCCCCGATACGCGGGCACAGCCGGAGTGCAACACCGCCGGGCTTGCCAATGCGCTTCCGCCGGGCGGAACGCTTACGATGTCGTTCTCGTTGCAGAATCTCAACAGCACCGGGAACGTGCCGTTCACCATCTACGCGCACGGCGCAAATGCAAACGGATGGTCCTCAGGGAAGACCTTCCAATTGCTCGTTAATAGCGTCTCGGCGGGCGACGGATTTACCGGTGCCGGCGGTTACCCAGCGGCAACGGCGGTCGCAACGAATACCGAGCCGACGATCGGCGGTAATGCAAATGCGACCTACGGAAACGCCTACACGTACACCGTGACGAATAACTCAGGGATCAGCAGCAACATCACCTCGTTCCGCGTCCGCATTCCGGGGACCGATGTCAACGGCGTCAACGCAACCGACAGCAGCGGAAATTTCTGGCACGTCACCGGTTCGGTTCCGACGCTCTCGGGCAGCGTCGACGGATGCACGGTCACCAACGCGCTCAGTGCGATGAGCGCAACCTCGGCGGGAGCCGACGGCGAGATCGATATCGGCGGCGGATCCTGCGCGTTGAAGCCCGGCGACACGATGACGATCTCTTTCACGGCGATCGGGCCGCAATCGAACAGCGATTCCTATCAGTTCCAGACCTACTGCATCAACAACACCGCGAGTACGTGCACGCTCAGCAACGGAATTGTCGGCGGGCCGAACTGGCTCGGCGATGATGAAGTTCAGGTCCAGTTGACGGTGGGCCTCTCGGTGGTCGTCGATCCCTCCAACCCCGGGCCCGGCGGTTCGACGCCGAACGTGAGTTGCGCGCTATGCTCGTTCTCGGGTTCTACCGTGACGCTTGGAAACTACGGGCACAACACGACAACGACATTCGGCGATATCGTTCGTGCGAGCGTCATCATCCAGTCGACGACTGCGATGACCTGGAATCTCTCTATCGAAGCCAGCAATAATCCGGCAAATAGTACGGGATCGCCGACGAACGAATTGCTGACGCAGACCGATTCGACGAACTCCTCGCAGGGGGCGGGGATCACCTTCGACGTACCCTCCTTTACCGTCGTGCCGACGGCAACATCGCTGCAGATTGCCAATGGGACCAGCATCACCACCCGCACGGTGCCCTACGACATTTTGCAGAATTTCGAACTTGCGCTCGGAGGAGAATCGCTCAGCGCGCAATCTTCAGTCATTACCTACACGTTGGTCGCGAATTAAACCCATCGACGCGCTCGATGACCTCGCCCGTTTCGTCGAGCAGTGCGCTCGCGAGGCGGGCGAGTTGCTTTTAGCGCGCGCGCCTCTGCCGCGCGAGATTGCGGAGAAGTCGCGCCGCGCCGATATCGTTACCGACGCCGATCGCGCGAGCGAGGCGCTGTTGATCGAACGATTGCTCGCGGCGACGCCGCGGGCGGCGATTCTCGCCGAGGAGTCCGGTGCGCACGATGGGAGCGCCGACGAACGCTGGATCGTCGATCCGCTCGACGGTACGACGAACTACGCGCACGGATACCCGATCTATTGCGTTTCGATCGCGTACGAACGCGCCGGCGTCGTCGAGATCGGCGTCGTGCATGCACCGGCGATGGGCGAGAGTTTCGTTGCCGTTCGGGGATCGGGGACGCGGCGGAACGGCGAATCGATCGCCGTCTCACCGATCGCGCGGATCGGCGATGCGATGCTCTGCACCGGGTTTCATCCGGCCGACTACACGACGAATGCACGCTGCTTCGGTGCTGCATCGGAGCGGGCGCAAGCGGTGCGGCGCGACGGCTCCGCCGCGCTCGATCTTGCATACACCGCGATGGGACGATTCGACGGCTTCTGGGAGTTCGGACTCGCCCCATGGGACATCGCCGCCGGCGCGCTGCTCGTCGCTGAAGCGGGCGGGACGGTCAGCGCTATCGATGGTGGAGCGTTTGCGCTCGACGGACGAAGCGTTCTCGCCGACAATGGGGCGCTGCACCAGGAGTTGAGCGCGTTGCTGCGCAAGGCGAGCGCATGACCGCACCTCGGCTCGCCTTCTTTTTCGGACTGCTCTTTCTCGCCGTCGGCCTCCTCGCGTTGCTGCCGGCGATTGCGCCGCTCGCGCCCTTCGATGCCCCGGTCGTCGTCTCGCTCGATCCGCACTATCGCATACTCTTCGGGCTTTTCCCGGTCAATCTCGCGCTCGATGCACTCCACGTGCTCGTCGGCATCTTCGGTTTGCTCGCCGCAAGAAGTTTTGCAAGTGCGAGCGGATATTTCCGCAAACTCTTTTGGCTCTATCTGCTCGTCGGCATCTTCGGCGCGATCCCGATTACCAACACCCTCTTCGGCGCCGCGCCGGTCTATGGGTGGGATGTGTTCTTGCATCTTGGCACCGCCGTCGTTGCGTGGTTCGCGGGTTACGGGCGACTCTCGGTCGAGCAACCTTGAGGGATGTCGAGATAGTGCAGATGTCTCGATCGTGGCGATTGTCATGACATTGCGGTATTGGGATATTGCGTACGTAAAAATCGAGGTGCGACCGTGTAGACGCGAATCGTGGCCTTCGATCCGAAGGCTACCGCGCCTTTGATATAAGATTGCAAAGTACTAGCAAAGGAGCCGTCGCGTTGGTGCCTGCGCCTTGCGCGCAGTTGATGAGCGACCGGGCTTTCTTGAGTCCGCCTCGCCCCGGCGAAGCTTCATAGGATTTACAGCGGTAGGTCAACCGAACCGTGCCTCCCGGCGCGTGCCCGGCGACGGCTCGGCGCGCGCAAGCGCGAGATGCTGATGACGTAATGAAGAGGCTACAAGGACTATGAATGTGGAGCCCGCTTGCATTTGAGAAGTTTAGCGGGCGGAAATCTTTGTGTTGGCCGTTTATGGCACGATGATCGATAACGAAGAAAACCATTCGCGAGATGAAGCAGAAGGGTGTACCTGCAGGCGAACGCCTTCGTCGGGTATCTATCGCACATCAACAAGCGGCAATCAATGTCATTGACAAGAGGACCTTTTGCGGTTGTGTTCTAACGCCCGAAAAGTGGTGACGGCGCTAGCACCAGCTGTGCCGACTATACTCCAAACTTGTTTTAGCAAGGAGAACGAATGTTCAGACGTTTAATTCGTCCCCCATTTTTTTTAATGGTCCTCTTATCGGCGGCAACCGCGCTTTCCGCGTGTAGCGGGGGCAATCATACACTGCCAAGTGCGATGCCCAACGCGAGTGGAGCTTTGAGCGTTGCAGCAACCGGTAAAGGTATCGCCGCGCCTGTTGCAATTCCGACCACGCTAGCGTTCAGCTCCCTAGGCGCAACAAACGCGAAGACTTTTGTCGTGACCGTGCAATTCGCAGGCGATCTCAACGCGACGAGCGCAAATGCGAACGTAGCGACCGTTAACCCACAAACCGCCACGCCGGTGCTTGTTCCCGGCGCGGGTGGATCGAAATCCGCAACATTTACTGTTACACCGACCGGACCGGGTACTACGACGATCACCGTGACCGATAAAAAAGGCCAATCGGCCAGCATCACGGTTACGGTCACGCTCGCGCACATGCCCAAGTACGTGTTTACAACCTATGGGATTCGCTCGACCGGGCCGAGCAGCATTGCGTGGGATGCAAATGAATTCGACGCATTCGCAGCATCGGCAAACGGCGTGGTTAGTCCCACCTACAGCGTTGTATCAAACTCGATCAATAATCCCGTCATTACCAGCGGACCAAACGGAGATATCTGGCTTGCGAATGGTCTTGGGACGAATGGCGGAAACATCATGGTTCTGCCGCCGATGTCCGCCGTTTACCAACAATTCGGCACACTTCCGACGCCCATAGCCGTTATCAGCGGTTCGAACACTCGGATTAGCTATCCGCGCGATATTGCTGTAGACGGAACAGGGAATGTGTTTGTGCTTAGCGTGGGCTACCCGACGATATCAACAGGTATTCCGCCCATGAACCACGCGCTGTCGACCATCGAGCGCTTCGCGCCCGGATCGAACGGAAATGTCGCTCCGGCGTCAGTATTGCCGGTTGGCAATGCACAGACGCAAACAACGCTCCAATATCCCGCGGACATCGCTACCACCGCCAATGGGACCCTCTACGTTGCTGACCTCAGCTCAAATCCGGCCGCGAGCGTACCGCCGGCCGGAAACATTGCGATTTTCGCCCCGGATGCAAGCGGAGATGTCGCCCCAATAGCCGTGCTTGGGGGCTCAAACACCGAAATCGACTATCCATCGAGTGTGTCGCTAGACGCCAACGGAAATATTTACGTACTTACAAACGACAGCTTTGCGGCCGCATCTCAATTAGGAGACAACGGCGTGCCGATTGCCGATGTTAACCCGCGTATTCTTGTATTCCCGCCAAATGCGCACGGGAATGTCGCACCTATGGCGGTAATCGAAGGCCCCGCCACCGGGCTGGATGCTCCGGTGCAGTTGCGTGTCGATCCTAGTGGTGGTGTTTACGTTGCAGACTATGGTGCGCGCAATGTCGACTACTTCGCCTCTGGCGATAACGGAGATACGGCACCACTTCGCGTCTTTACGGATAGTATGGCGCAGTCGGGGTATGGCTTTTCGGCAGTCGGAATCTAAAAAATAACTGCCGAACCGCTCCGGGCGGTTCTTATTGCGGGAACGGTTGGGCATGGCGCACGAAGTGGACTGCCCCACTGTTCCCGCAAGATCGCTCCTCCATTTAATGCATGCGAGGAACACCCGGCTAGAGTGTACGAGAGCAGCCATCGTGGTTTTCGGCGAAAGTGTCTTTTGGGAGATAACTGGCCGAGGGAGACGACGATGACCGCCCTCCCTATTTGCTTCGATACCGGTCAGCGCTACGGAAGCCGGCCTAAAAGACGAACGAAGATCCTGAAGAGCTGCCGCGTTTGCGCGAAGCGCGAGCGAACGTTCGATAGAATAATTGTTCGATGAATTCATGAAAAATCGTTCGTGCGGGTTTTAAAGATGACCGAGCGAGCAAGCAGAGAAGCTCGCACGATCGACGGCAGGGATTGTGCGTACCGAGTCAAAGCGGCTGTGTGTATCAACGACTGTGTCATCGAAACACTATCGTTCATCTTCACGTCAATCTGAGGCTCATGTTGAAAATACTCCTCGTCGAGGATAACGAGATGAACCGGGATATGTTATCTCGGCGATTGATCCGTAAAGGCTACGACGTCGTTCTCGCGGTTGACGGCGAGGAGGGTGTCGCCATGGCGATCTCCGAGTCGCCGGATCTCATTTTGATGGACATGGATCTGCCCAAAGTCGATGGTTGGGAAGCGACACGTCGGATCAAAGCGAGAGATGGCCTCAAGAATACTCCCGTGATCGCCTTAACCGCGCATGCCATGGCCAGCGATTGCGAAAGCGCGCTGGAAGCCGGGTGTGACGACTACGATACAAAACCGGTCGAATTGCCTCGCCTCCTAGAGAAAATCGAGAGGCTGCTGGCCATCTCAAAAACGACCTCCTAGGGTGGAAAACCGCCAATGGGCGCAAGACACCCTGCTGGCAAACATGCGCCAAGAGCTCATGGCTCCCGTCAGCGCGGTGCTTGGATATTCGGAAATGCTCTGCGATGTTGCCGCCGAGTGTGCCCCAGAGGTCGGCTCCGATATCAACCGCATCTATGCGGCGGCGAAACTCCTCACAGAACTTTCGATTCGACTGCTCGACCCCGCGACTGACGCCGATCTTCGCTCAGAATCCGACGCCGAAGCGGCACAATCGAGAATTCGCCACGATCTTCGCACGCCGCTCAATGCCATCAAAGGCTACAGCGAAATGTTGCTTGAGGACGCGGAGAGTCTCGGCTCCGATTCGGTCGCGGCCGATATCGAGAAGCTCCTGGACGAAACGAACCGTTTGCTGACGCGCCTCGAGTCAATCGTTGATTTTTCAAGCAGTGGACGGGTCGGTTCGGAGAGCAAGCCTGCGATGGAAGCCGCGAAGATGGTCGCTCATCTCGAGGCCGTGATCCGCCCGAAATCCGAGAGCTTTCGGCACAAGGCATCGCCGAGCCGCATTCTCGTCGTGGACGACAATGAATCCAATCGCGATCTTCTCTGCCGCCGCGTGATGAAAGAGGGGCATCACACCGATAATGCCGAGGACGGATATCAAGCCCTAAAAATGCTCGATGAAGCCGACTACGATCTCGTCCTGCTCGATCTCCTCATGCCCGGAATTAGCGGTATTGAAGTACTCAATCGTATGAAGGCTAAGCCGGAATTGGCCGACATCCCGGTGATCATGGTCTCGGCGCTCGACGAAATCGACGGCGTTGCGCGCTGCATCGAGGCGGGCGCCGATGATTATCTTTCCAAACCCGTCCACCCGATTTTGTTGTCGGCGCGCATCAACTCTTCGTTGGAGCGCAAACAAGCCCACGACCGCGAGCGCCTCTACTTGCAACAAATCGAAGAAGAGAAAAGCAAGAGCGAAGCCTTGTTGCTCAATATCCTTCCCGCCGGCATCGTCAAAAGGATGCGCGATGGTGAGGTGTTGATCGCCGATCGTTTCGATGATGTCACGATTCTTTTTTCGGATCTCGTGGGCTTTACGGCGATGTCCAGTACGATCGACCCGGACGAATTGGTCGACGCCCTCAATCACTTGTTCTCGGCCTTCGATGCCGAAGTGCGACGCCTCGGCGTTGAAAAAATCAAAACGATCGGCGATGCCTACATGGCCGCCGCCGGTGTACCCGAGGCCCGAGAGGATCATGCCGAAGCGTGTGTTCGCTTGGGGCAGTCTTTGGTCAAGGCGACGCGGAGCGTCAGCATCGAAACCGGTTACGATTTCAAAGCCCGGATCGGCGTCCATTCGGGGCCGGTCGTCGCCGGGGTTATCGGTTCGCATCGATTTATCTACGACGTGTGGGGAGATACCGTGAACGTCGCCTCGCGCATGGAATCGAACGGTATTCCGGGGCGCGTTCACATTTCGGCGGAAACCGTGCGCAGATTGGCGGGACGTTTTCCGATTGAGGCGCGCGGGCGCGTAACGCTCAAAGGTAAAGGCGAGGTAGAGACCTTTCTGCTCGCCGAAGGAGGTTAACGAATGTCTATCGGTCACTCGCCCACCGAAGCGGCCGACGCAGAGCTGCTCTCGCTTCGCGAAGAAGTCGCGAGTTTGCATGATGCGATCCGAATTGCGCACCAAGCCATCGCCGGTTCGATTATCGTCGCTGGGCTCGATCATCGGATTACTCTCTTTAGCTCCGGAGCGGAAACGCTATTAGGATATCAGGCTGCCGAGGTCGAGAACCGGATGATCCTGCCGCGCCTCTTTCTCGAAAGTGACCTCGAGAAATGTGCGGCGGATCTGAGCGCAACACTCGGACATACGGTTGAACCCGATGACGTGTTGCTCGAGTCAGTACGCATGGAAAGCTGTAAAACGAGGGAATGGACCTGCGTTCGTAAGGACGGTAGCCACGTTCCCGTCAGCCTTTCCGTCGCTGCGTTGCTCGATGACCAAGGATTGGTCGCCGGCTACGTCGCCTCGTTCGTGGATATCACGCGACAACAGGAGGCGCTGGCAGCGCTTGCCGCAGAACGGGAGCGATTGCAGATCATTCTCGACACGGCGCCGGTTGGAATCGGCATCTCCGTGAAAGGCATCGTGCGTTTTGCAAATCCACGACTGCACGAATGCATCAACGTGCACGTTGGTGCACCGTCGCGCGATCTTTACGTTCACCCCGATGCGCGCGACCGGGTCGCGGAGATCGTAGCCAAGGGAAAACCGGTTCGGGATCTCGATCTCCAGATGTACGGCCCCCGTGGCGATGTCCGCGATATTTTGGTGAGCTTTCTCCCCATCGATTACGAAGGCGAGGCGGGGATATTGGTCTGGATGGTCGACGTCACCGATCGCAAACGCGTCGAGCGTGAAAATAGTGCCTTCAATCTTCGGTTGTCGGGAATCATCGACACAATGCCCGAGGCCGCGTTCGTTCTCGACGGCAACGGCAAGGTGACGGCCTGGAATAAGGCATTGACGGACATGACGGGAGTTCCAGCCGAAGAGATGCTGGGCAAAGGAGATTACGAATACGCGGTTCCGTTCTACGGCACGCGTCGGCCGATTCTTATCGACCTCCTCGGCAAGCCCGAAAGCGAAGTCGCGCAGTTCTACTCGGTGGTACAAGGCGGCGACGACATCTTAGGCGGCGAAGTCGAGTTGCACCCACCGCGTTCCAACCGCACCCTCTACATCCAGGCGCGCGCTCGGGCTCTCTACGATGCGGATGGCGCACCATGCGGCGGCATCGAGATCGTTCGCGATCTCACCGAACGCAAGCGCTTCGAGGATGAACTGGCATCATCGAAGGCTATAGCCGAGCAAGCCAACGCCGCGAAGAGCGCATTCGTCGCCAACATGAGCCACGAGTTGCGGACTCCCTTAAACGCCATTATCGGATACTCGGAGCTGCTGGGGGAAGAGCTGGAGGAGATCGGCGAGACTGCCATGGTCGACGACACGAAGAAAATTCGGTCGGCCGGTAAGCATCTGCTCGCCCTCATCAACGATATCCTCGATATTTCAAAAGTCGAGGCCGGCAAGATGTCGCTGACGCTGGAAGCGATCGACGTTTCGGAGATGATCAACGACATCGTCTCGACCATCGAGCCGCTGGTGAGCAAAAACGCGAATACGCTAAAGACGCACCTCTCCGCAGATCTTCCGGCGGCGTACGCCGACTCGATGCGTCTTCGCCAGTCGTTGCTCAATCTACTGAGCAATGCATGTAAGTTTACGAAAAACGGCACCATCGATCTTGCGGTCACGGCCGACAGCGAGTGGATGTGGTTTGCCGTCAAAGATAGCGGAATCGGAATGACCCCCGAACAGATGGGAAGACTCTTCGAAGCGTTCTCGCAGGCGGATGCCACGATCACGCGCGAATTCGGCGGAACCGGCCTCGGGCTCGCTCTGAGCCGCAAGCTTTGTCGGATGATGGGCGGAGACGTCACGGTGGAGAGCTCGCCCGGCGTTGGCTCGACCTTCACCATTCAATTGCCGATCGCCGAGTCGACGGCGGAGGCCGCCACCGAGGCGGTCGACGCTCCGACACCGACGGCGCAATCCTCCGGGTTGGCGCCATTGGCGCTGGTTGTTGACGACGATTCGACCGCTCGCGACCTTCTTCAACACAGCTTGGAGAAATGGGGCTATCGCGTCGTTATGGCCGGCGACGGCGAGGAAGCACTTCGACTCGCCGCCGATTTGAAACCATCGATCATCACGTTGGATATCGTCATGCCGTACATGGACGGAAGGGCGGTGTTGAGTCGCTTGAAGGCCGACGCCGAACTGGCGCATATCCCCGTCGTGTTGATCTCCGTCCTCGGCGAATCGCGAACGGCCTATGCGTTGGGAGCGGCCGACTATCTTTCCAAACCCGTCGATCAGGATCGGTTGAATGCCGTTCTCGAACAATATCGCGGTAAGCGCCACGTTCTGCTCGTCGAAAACGACGCGACAACGCGATCGATGATGCGCCGAATGCTCGAGAAGCGAGGGCTCTCGGTGCTCGAAGCCGAGAACGGAAAGGTCGCGCTCGAGCGTATGAGCAAGTCGCGCCCGGAACTCATTCTGCTCGATTTGATCATGCCGGTGATGGACGGTTTCGAGTTCACCGAAGAACTCCGGCGGCACGAGGACTGGCGCGAGATTCCGGTCGTTGTTCTTACTGCCAAAGATCTGACGCCCGAGGAATCTCAGCGTCTACAAGACGGCGTCGCGCGCATCGTTCAAAAAGGCGGCGCAAATCTCGACGAGCTTGCCGAGCATATCCGTCGCCTGTTGTCCACCTAGGGATCCTCGGCAGTTGGTTCTACGCCCGTAGCGGCGGCGCGTGCAACCAACTGCCGGTCCGTAGTTTCCATTCCGTCAGCGCGGCGCGCGCGATCCAAGCGATAATCCACGCAAACGGGATCGAAAAGAGCCCGTAGTGCAGGCGTTCGATACCGAGCCATGCTAGCGGAATGACCAACGCATTGCAAAAAACACCGATGCTCATCGAGAACGCGGTGTCGCCTGATGCGCGAATCGGCGCGAGCGATACTTGCGCGATGCCTTTGAGCGGTAAAGTCACCATGTGTAGTGCAAGCGGAAGCGCGGCCAGCGAAGCGACCGTGCCGTCAAGCGTAAATAAAAACGCGAGCGGCCACGCAAAGAGCGCGACGAACGCGCCGGCGAGCGTTGAAAACACAAGGCCGATGCGGCGCGCGCTGGCCACGAAGCGCTGCGCGCCCAGGAAATCGCCCGCCCCAAGCCGCTGGCCGACGACGATCTGCGTCGTACTTTGCATGGGGCTCGGAACCACGAACGTTGCGTCGGAGACGACCGTGAGCGCACGAAAGCCCGAAATCGCCAGCGCTCCCAGCGGGGCGAGCATGGTGACGATGGCGACATCGGGCAGGATGAGCGTAACGAGAAAGACCGATTCGGGAAGGCCGAGCCACGCGGTGCGTAGCGCGAGGCGAAGGTCGGCGTCGAGGCGAGCGAATATCCGATATTGCGGTCGTCGAGCGACGTAATAAACCGCGAAAATCGCGCCGATACTCTCGGCGAGCAGTGACGATATGCCGATGCCGACGATGCCGAGCGGGTGATGCGTGAACCAGCCGAGCCCGAGGATCAGCAGCAGCGGCACGTGCACGATATTGATCGTCGCGAGCACGGCGATCCCGAGTTTTCGGTTTCCCGCTGCACCGAGCGCTCCGATCAATGTTCCGTCGATCGCCATCGGCAGCAGCGCCGCGCAACGAAGCACGAGATAGATGGCAGCATCATGCAGGCTTGCGAGCGTGCCGATCATGCCGTGAAGAATGTGGTGCCCGAAGAGGGCGGCGGCAACGGTTGCGAGGAGAGCGAAGAGTATGGGGATCGGCATTCCCGCGCGAACGGCGCGCGCATAGCCATCGATATCGTTCGCGCCGATCCGTTGCGCGGTGGTAATGCTCGTGCCGGTCCACAGCCCCGCCATCGCAAAGATCAGCACGAGTTGCAGCGTGATTGCCGCGGTTGCGCCGGCGAGCGCAACGACGCCGAGCGAGCCGATTGCGATCGTATCGACGATTCCGAGTAATTGGTCGCCGAGCATCTGCGCCGCAAAGGGCATCGAATACCGCCGTAGCGCCGCGCCGACGTTCGTGTGGTCGACGATCATCGCGGCCCTATTCCGGTAATTTCAAGCGAATCGCGTCGAGTTCGCTGAAGAAACGATCGATTTCTTCGTCGGTGGTGTAAAAATGCGGACTCACTCGTAGCCCGCAGCCGGGGCGATAATCGAGAAAGACGCGACGCGCGATCAACTCGTGGTAAGCAGTTTCGGCGTGCGCAAAATCGATGCCGATCCACCCGGTACGCCGCGCCGGATCGAGCGGAGTGTTGACGCGCAGGCCGCGCGCGAGCGCTTCGTCGGCGATGCGTGTGGTGAGCGCGCTGTTCCTTTCGCGAATGCGCGCTACGCCGACCTCGGCGATGAGCGCATGTCCGGGCTGCGCTACCATGTAGCCAGGAATCGTCGGTGTACCGTGTCCGAAACGATACATCGAGCGAGCGTATTCGATCGGCGCAGCTTCGAAAGAGAACGGGCGCTCGTGCGCCATCCAGCCGGTCACCGCCGGTCGCAAACGCTCCAGCAGCGCAGGACGCACGTAGATCCACCCGCAACCGGGGCCGCCGCAGAGCCACTTGTGGCTACCGCCGGTGACGATATCAAGATCGAGCGCGCGTACGTCGTAGGGGACGACGCCGGTGGTCTGGTATGCGTCAACGCAGAGCAGTGCGCCGACCTCTCGGCAGCGTGCCTGAATCGTTGCGATATCGGCAAGTGCTCCGGAGACGTAGTATGCGTGCGAAATTAGCGCGAGTGCCGTGCGTTCGGTAATCGCTTCACAGATGCGTTCGGTTGGAATCGTTTGTCCGTCGTCGGAGGGAACAACTTTTGCGTGCGCACCATAGCGTTCCCATTCTTTCCAAACGTAGGTGAGCGACGGAAACTGCAGCGCCTCGTAGAGCACTTCGTTCCTGGCTCCGCGAAAATCGATCGCCGTAGCGAGAGCGGCTTGGAGTACCGAGACGTTGGGGCCGAGGAACGTGCTGCCCGGGTCTGCCCCGATGAGCGCGCCGACGCCGTCGGCGATCTCGCCGATCCGCGGCGACCAGCGCATCCAGGCCTCGGGACCTTCGGCGATCCACTCATCCATGTATCGATTGAGAGCATCGCGCGCAGCGGAAGGCGCCGCACCCATCGAGTGGCTCACCAGATAGGTCGAGTTTTCCAACGTCGGGAAACGGTCGCGCAACAGGGGCGCGGCGATCATCTCAGCCATAGTTCTCACTTCCTAAATAGGTGCGAACCTCCCAAAGCTCCGGAAAGATGCGTTTTTCCAACGTCGTCTGCAAATAACCCACACCGGAAGATCCCCCGGTGCCGCGTTTATGGCCGATCATGCGCTCGACCATGCGCACGTGACGACCGCGCCAAAGCAAGAGACGCTCGTCGAACTCAATGCAATCTTCGAGAAGAAGATAAAGCGCATCGTGGCTTCTGTCGTCGCTGTAAATTTTTCGATACGAGAGGATCGTTTCATCATGCGAACCGCAAGGGAAGCCCGCTCGCGCGAGAAACTCTGCGAGGTGCGCGGGGAGCGAGGGTGCGTGCATACGCGCCATCAAGCGCTCGCGTTGTTCGGAGGTGAGAACCAAATGCTCGAATAGACGTTCGTCGCGTAAACCGCAGAGGAACTCGAGTTCGCGAAATTGCTGCGACTGGAAGCCGCTGGCCGGGTTAAGATGATCGCGAAAACGGTTGAATTCCTGCGGTGTCATCGTCTCGAGAATATCGACCTGCTCTCCGAGGACGCGTTGAATCGCGTGGACGCGTCGGAAAATCTTTCCCATCCGCATGAGATCGTCGGCATCACAGGCGACGGTGAAGTCGTCGAGCTCGTGTAAGAGCTGCTTGAACCAAAGCTCGTAGACTTGGTGGATGATGATGAAGAGCATCTCGTCGTGGTGGGTCGGTTGCGAGAGCGGTTGTTGGAGCGCGAGCAACTCCTCGACTTTGAGATAAGAACCGTACGTTAAGCGTTCGCTCATCGGTGCGACGCAAGCCCGAGCCGTTCGTATTCTGCGTCGATGCTTCCGGCAAGCACCTGGTAGGCCATCCGGTAATCGGCGGCGAGCGAGCGAAACGGCGCCCGGAAGGTCTCCGGTTTATTGCGCTCGATGAAGGCATGAGAGAGCCACGCGGGGGCGTACCCGGCCAGCACGCCTGCCAGAGCAAGCCACGGGTCGCGGCGAATCGCCGCCGTAACGAGCAAGGTCGTCGCTGCAATCGTTCCTGCCGTATGCACGGCGCGAGTGCGCGGGTCGCTATGGGCTGCGAGGTAGCGCGGCCAGAATTCCTCGTCATTCATGGCGCTCGGTTTTACGGGGGGCGAGCGGGTTTCCCTCGAAAAGGGGCCGACATGCGTCGCCTTTTCATTCTCCTTGCGTGTTCGGTCCTTGCCGCGTGTGGAAGCGGGGGGAATGCCTCGAGGACAAACTCCAGCGCCTCCTCCGCCCCCGCCGGATCGATGCCGACCAGCTCGGCGAAGTCGCCGATCAATCCCTTGCCGATCGCGTTTCCTTCGAGCGCGAAAGTTCTGAACGTCTCGCACTGGGCGCAAGATTTTAAGAGCGTTCCTCCGAGCCTTACCGGAGTGATCGAAGCGCCGGGCCGCTATGCGGGGCGCCAAGTGATCGCCTCGAGCCCGGAGAGTTTTGCAAAGACCGACGCATGGCTGCAAGGACTTGCCGGACATCTGCCGCCGGGCTATCGCGAAATATCGAGCCGTCACTTCTCCATGCATCTGCAAGATTTCGGGATCGACACCGCGGCATTCGCCGACGGAAAATCGACCGGCATCGTAGCGGTTGCAATCGACGTCAAACAATTTCGCAGCAAGGTCGGTTTGGTACTCGGCCTCTTAAAAGATTATTCCGCGATTCCGGAATTCATGCGCGCCCCGCTCGACAAGAAGATCCAAGCGCAGACCGGTCTCTCGCCTGCCGATTTGCTGCAGCCGACGACACCGATCGGTAGCGCGGTGGCGGCGCTGCGAATGGTCGCGCACGACACGACCGGACGTACCGCGATCGTGCTTCTCGATGCCAAAAAGGCACCGAAATGACCCCGTCGCTACGCTGGAAAGCGCTCGCGTCCGCCGTCGCGAGCGCTCTTTTTTGTTGCGGTGCGGCACAAGCGCACGGGCGAAACTATATCGGATTGCAACTGTTTGCCGTTGCCGGCGTCCATAAAGACGTCGCGGGAACGCAGTATGGTGCGGGGATCGGCCCGCTTTTGCAAGCGCGTCTCGGCGGCTCGCGGCTCGCATTCCATCTCGAGGGAATTCCCGTGGTCGCGGTTCCGCAGCGTGCCTCGGCCTATTACGGCCAAGCAACGCCGAGCATCGGAATCTTCAATGCAACGCTGGGCTATCGCTTTACCCGGCGCGTGAGCTTCGGCATCGGTGAGACGGTCATCAATCAGCGAACGCCTTTGCCAAATTTGCAGCAGGTCGTTTCGTCGCGCCTGGCCGGATATCGATATGCGCTACGCTACACCGCACCGCTGCGCAATCATCGAACGTTTGAGGCGAATCTCGGGGTGGCTCCGACGCTCTGGGGAAGCGATGTGTATGTTTATGGCGACGGCGTCACTGCACCCGTCGTAAAACCCGAACAGGCGGCCGAAATCGATGCGTCGATGGCGGTCGGTTTTCACCGCCCGTACGGCGAAGTGTTGTTGGGCCTACGGGCACTGAATTTTTCGGCAAAATATACTGAGACCGGACTCGCCGGAGATCGCAACGCCGGCGTTGGTCTCTTCCTTGAATTTCGAAAGGCACTTCCATGAGTACGATAGTCGATTCGACCGACGGTGTGATGACGATTCGTTTCGATCGTCAGGAGAAGAAGAATGCAATGACCGCGGCGATGTATGCTGCTGCGGCCGATGCCATCGAACGTGCCGGCGAAGAAAAGGAGGTGCGCGTGCTCCTCTTCCTCGGTCGCGAAGATTTCAGTGCCGGAAACGATATCGCGGATTTTCTCGCTGCCGGTGCGATGCAGGCGGCAATCGAAGATCTTCCCGTCGTTCGGTTTTTGCGGCGTCTGGTCGCCTGCGAAAAACCGGTGATCGCCGGAGTCAACGGGGTCGCGGTGGGAATCGGAACGACGTTGTTGCTGCACTGCGACGGTGTCGTCGCCGGCGCATCAGCGCGCTTTGCGCTGCCGTTCGTTCCCTTGGGGCTGGTTCCGGAGGCCGGCTCGAGCATGCTCCTTCCGCGGACGATCGGGCGGAATCGAGCATCCTGGCTCCTGTTATCCGGAGAGCGGTTCGGTGCCGATGAGGCGCGCGCCATGGGGCTACTCGCCGAAGTCGTTCCGGATGGCGAAGTTGAAGCACGAGCGCGCGCGATGGCCGCGCAACTCGCCGCCCTTCCGCCGATTGCGATGCGAACGACAAAACGGCTGATACGCGGCGTCGATGCGCGCTCGCTCGTCGATGCGATGGATGCGGAGTTCGCGGCGTTCGGGGAAGCGATGCGTTCGGAGGAGGCGCGCACGGCGTTCATGCGCTTCCTTTCGCGACGCTGACGGGTCCCTTAATCGACCGTAATCTTTATTGTGCCGGAAGTATTATGTATGGGGAAAAATTCATAATCACCGCTTAAAAGATAGATGGTACGATGCGTCGACTTCTCGTCTTGCTTCGAAAGGACTCGACCATCGTGATTGCAACCGGAACCTCTCGCATGCTGAGGGTACTTTTCCTCTGCTGCACGCTCTTTATCGTGCAGCCGCTCTCGGCTGTCGCTGCAGCATCAGTCCAAGGGAATGCGGCGCTCGTCGGTCGCGTCACCGACGCCGCCGGCCATCCGATTGCGGGTGCGGTGGTCAGCGTTATCGGCCCGGTCAAGCGATCGACGTTGACCGATGCGCGCGGCCGGTTCAAACTACGGCGTCTTCCGGCTGCGTATTACGCGGTCAGCATCATCAAAGCCGGATATCTTCCGGCTCGAAGCACGAACATCGCCGTCTTCGCCGGTCAGAGCCTGCCGTTAACGGTGCGGCTCGTCGCCCTTTCGGCCAGCTCGCTTCAGGTCATCGCGCGGGTCGTCGCGACCGGAAAGAGCTCGATGAATACCGGCACGGCACAGACGACATACGTGCCGCGCAGTGCGTTTCTCGACCTCGCCGATCCGCAAATCAACGATGTTGTTGCCCGCATACCGGGTGCGGGGATCGAACGTGGATCGAGCTCGCCGAATACCTCGATCTCGCTCGGCGGGGCGCAGCCCTACGAGACGCAGGTGCTGCTCGACGGCCACCCGCTCTCGGGCGGGCGCTACGGAGTGTGGTTCTCGCAGTTTTTGAGCTCGTTTCTGCTGCAAGGCATTCAAGCCGATACGGGGCCGGGAAATACGACGCCCTTTGCCGCCGCGGCGATCGGCGGTACGGCGAATTTACTCACCCCCACCTTCACTGCGAAGCCGACCTATGAATGGATCGAGGGTGTCGACAATAACGCATCGCAATATGCAAATGCGTTGATGACCGGGTCGCTCGGACGTCTCTCGTACGTTCTCGATGCCGGTTATCAGGGCCTCAATGGAGCATTCTTTCAACATTACGGGTGCGTGATAAAGCCGCAGAGCTACCCATCGCTCAACACCCCAAGCGCCGCCGGTATCATCCAATTTTGCGGAGACCTTAGCGGCCCGCTCGCGACGAAAGGTGAGATTGTAAAGCTGAAATACGATCTCTCGAAATCAACCTCGCTCGAGACGGGCTTTGTCGGATCGCAGGCCGGCTATAACCCGCAAGGGACGGCATACGGCCAGTACGGTGGAATGGTGACGGTTCTCCCCTGCATGACCGTGGGTACGACGCAACAGTGCAGCAACCCGAACGACGCGTCGCTGATCGGAACGAAGATTCCCGGATACGTTTACTACCCGGGATCGGTCGTGAACAATAATCAACCGATCTTCGATGCGCAGTTACGTACGACAATCGGCAATAATACGTTGCTCGTTCGCCCCTATATCGGATCGATCTCGCGATCGATCAACGGATCGGGAGAGTCAAACTACCCGGATCACTACACCGCAGGCGGTGTCGCCGTCATGCAATCACCGTTCAGCTTACTCGAGAGCGATAAATTGCGGGGAACGACGTTCTCCTTCGTGCATCCATTCGGGGACAACGTCGTTACGGCGAACTACGATTACCATTCCGATGAAACGTTCGCTTATTACGGCAGCCCATCGGCCGTCAATACGCCCGATACGATTTCGCGTTTCAGCACGATCTCGCTCTCCGGTGATTTCGCTGCGACCAACGATTTGACGATCCGCGCCGCACTCTACGAAACCAATTGGCGGCTGCAGGGAGAGCAATCGGGGCCGATCGTCGCCGGAAAACCGACGCTTGTACCTTCCTCGCGCTCGTTATCGCGCTTCGATCCGCATCTCGCGTTCGTTCTCCAACCGCGCGGCGACCTATCCTATCGTCTTGCGGTAGGAAGCTCGGCAACCTATCCTTTTGCCTCGCAAGTCAGCGGCATTCCGTTTATCACTCAAGGCTCGGCGACCGCTCCGTACGGGACGCTCAATAATAAGAATCCGTTGCTCGACCCGGAGACTGCCGCCAGCATCGACCTCGGCATGGATAAGCGCTTTCGTAACGACGCCGTCTTGAGCTTCGATCTCCTCGGCACCAACGTGCGGAACGTCTTCGAGAGCATTATTACACCGACGGTCGGCCCACTCGACCCGGTGAAAGGCACCCCGGAGTATTCGGCGATTCTGCAACCGGCCAACGTCGCTTCGCTTGCGGCACGGCAGTTCACGGCGACCTTTTCCCGCACACCGAACTTCGGTCTTGGTTATTCACTGAGCGGAACGCTGGCAAGTTCGATCGTCAACGGGGTGCCGGCATCGTTTTATACCTCGCCGACGGCATTCGTACAGCCTGCGAACGGCCAACAACAGTGCAGTAACGGTGGCTCTGAAATTTGCCTCCCCTATCTGAAGGGTTTTCTGCACCTTCAGTATATCGCGCCGGATCGGACGTACTACGCCTTGGACGGTGATTTCGAGGGGAAAAACAATACCTTCAACCAACCGCCGTTTACGATTGTGAGTGCGACGATACGGCGCCCGGTGACGAAAAGTCTCGACGTGCAACTCTCCGTGCAGAACCTTCTCAATACCAATGTATTCTTCGGATTGCCGGAATTCAATCTCGGCGTTCCGCAGGTCGGAGAATCATCAAGCGGTCTCGGAGCGATTTCCACCCCGTTGATCCCCGCCCCGGCGCGCACTTTTCGCTTGCAATTGCGCTGGCATATCGGACGGTAGCGCCGTTTATGCCTTACTCGCCTCCTCGGCGCGATGTTGCGCTTCGATTGCTGTCGCGATTTCTTCGATCAGACGTTCTCCGGTCGCTTCGGCGATGCGTTTCCCAACGACGTTATCGAAGGCTTTCCCGATCGCGCCGAGTGGTGGGTCGTACGTTCCGTGAAGTTCGAGCCGTGAATACTCGTAGGTATCGCTGGCGCGAATACTGAGTGAACCGTGAAAGGCCGGATAGATGCCGCCGACTTCGGGCTCCCACGAGATTTCCCACGGTTGATCGAAATGCATTGGATCGTGGGCGACGGCGAAGCGCATCGAAACATCTTTCCCGAGATCTCGATCGTGGAACGCAAGCGAAAGGCGTTGGGCGACGCTCTGCCCCGAATCGGCGAGCGGCTGTAGGCGATCGCGCAGGAGCTCTTTCGCTCGCGTATACGGGCATGCGACCTGTCGTCGGATCTCGATCTCGGTCATCTTCGGTTCATCCTCCTCGCGGCTCGTTGCTCGCTCTTCGCTCCCCACCGTTCATCTGAGAGTCTATTGTCTCGATGTCCAATGTTCGTGAAGCTCTTTCATAACCTCTTCGCGCGCGCGCCGATAACGCTCGTGGCTCGCGCCATAGCCGGCTTCGGCACGGGTGCGCGCGAGAAGACGTTCGAGACGAGCATCCGCCGCGGCGTGCGTGCGCCGATACCGCTCGATCACGCTGTCTCCACGAGTGAATTCCGCGAGCATGTTCGGCCAGCGAGCGAGTTCGGAAAGTTGGAGATCCCACAACAAGAAACCGGCCATCGCGCCGAGCGCCGTTTGCGGAGTTTGCGGATCGATGTCGTGTTGAACGTCGGCATGCCATCGTAACAGATCCTCGGCCGGCATGGGGCGCGCAATTCCATATCCTTGCCCGCGATCTGCGCCGAGAATCGTCGCCGCTTCGATCGTCCCGCGGTTCTCCAATCCCTCGACCGTCACTGGAATATCGAGCGCATGGGCGAGCCGCGTGAGATGCAAAATAAATTCAAGCGCTCGTTGCGGATGCTGTTGCGTTCCTTCCACGAGTGCCTGGTCGATCTTTACGCCGTCGAACGGATAACGATCGAGACGAACGAGCGAACTGTGCGCCGAACCTAGATCGTCTTGCTCGATTTCGATGCCGTCGCGCCGAAGCTGAGCGATTAGTTGTTCGTGCCGGGTGAGATCCACAACATCTTCCGGCGTTTCGAGCATCTCGAGCGTGAGCCGTTCCGGCGCGAGATTGTTTTCAGTTAGAATTGCGAAAAGCACTTCGCGATACCGAATATCGGCGAGAGCCGGTGCGGGAATATTCACGGCAACGTTGGTGCGAAGCCCCTCGCGTTCGAGCATCGTACAGTCGCGGCAAGCGGTACGAAGTACCGCCTCAAAAAGCTGAAGGAGATCCGACTCGCCGAACGCGGGGAGAAAACGTTGCGCGGGGACCATCGCGCCGCGATGGTCGATCAGTCGGGCGAGCGCTTCGATTTTTACGAGCGAACTATCGCGGAGATCGACGATGGGTTGGTAGAGAACGGCAACGCTCTGCATATCGAGGAGCCGTCGGTAGCCGGCGCTCTCGACCATCGGAACGATCGGCGAGCGAATGCGCCGCGCGACTTCGCGCCCGAGAACGAGTTGGAGGTGGATAAGGAATTTTTCGATCCGGTTGCTGGCGAAGAATCCCGGATAATTACTGTAGAGCATGAGCAGCGCGATCGTGCGCCCCGATTCGTCGAGGATCGGCACCGCCGAGCCGGCTCGGAATCCGAGCTCGCCGGAGATCGCGCGCCACGGCGTGCGATCCTCGCCGGTCATCCAGGCATTGGCAACGACGATCTCTGCACTGCGCCAGGCTCTGCCGCCGGGGCCACGCCCTGCCGGGCGCTCGGCATCGGTGTGGATCTTCGGGATTTTCCCCTCCTCCATCGCTTCGTGGTAACGCTGGCCGAGCCCAAAGGTCGCCTCGACTTGGAGCTCTCCCGATGCATCGGAGCGGAGAAACATTCCGGCGAGCAATCCTTCGATCGTCGCCATCGCCTCGAAGGCGCCGCGAAGCAGATCGGCGAGGTTCGCCGCCGCAGTAATGCCGCGGTCGATCTGCGTGATCGTCGCGGTTAGGCTCCTTCCCACCGTTCCGTAGCTCTCGGCTTGCTCGCGGATGTCGATGAGAATGCGCTGGTGTAGCGCGCGTTCGACGGCAGCGGCGCGCTCGATCGGCAGATCGGTGAGACGTTCGGCGATCCGTTCTTCCACCACCGAGTAGGCGTGCGCGAGCCACTGCGGCCCGAGACCGATGAGAGCGTGAACCGAGCCGACCTGGCGCGCCTGCTCGGCGTGCCGCTGAAACGTGAGGTCAGGCTCGAGCAAGAGGGCGAAATACTCGACCAGCCGCTCATGCAGGCGGGAGAATTCTTCCTCGCTGAGGCGATCGAGAATATCGGCGACCGCTTCGCAGCGGCCGACCCGCGCCAACGTGATTGCGGCGATCTCCGCGAGGGTCCGTTCGTCGAGCACGGCAAGATCGGCGAGCGCCGAAGCCGCCGTGGGGCCGTATGCAACCGAGGAGCCAGCGTCCGGCAAAATCACCACGATCTCCTTACGTGCGTGCTTCTCCCCCAGGTATGCATGCTAACACACTTTGCGCCGGTTTCCCTTCGGGCGGGGGTGATCGGGTAAATGCGGAAGAAGCGGACGGCCGAGACGGAGAGATGGCAGAGCGGTTGAATGCGGCGGTCTTGAAAACCGCTGAACCCTCACGGGTTCCGTGGGTTCGAATCCCACTCTCTCCTCCAGCCGCTCGCGGCCCCGCCGATGGGGGAAGGCACCGAGTACCGGCACGACAGCCTTTTGGGTAGGATTCCCTACCAAAGAGCGGCGTGGCGATCCGTCGGATCTCCGTATCGCAACCAACCCGGCCCTTTTAGCGCTAGGGCGAACTCCAATGCGTCGAGTGATTGGGATTGTAGGTCGTGAGGCCGCTGGAGCCATCGGTATAGATGCCCAGGTAGGCGCGCTCGACCGCCGAGCCGTCGAAGAGTTTCATGTAGGCGCCGTCATTCACGGTTAACGCATACCCTTCTCCGCCGAGATGATTGTTGAGATTGAGCAGCGCGTGACCATTCTTCGAAAGGCCGAAAT
>JAJXVC010000024.1 GCA_021782295.1 bacterium
CAAGCGAGCGCGCCGATGTAGTTCGCTTCATCCTCGCGCGCGAAGCCGGCGACATGCGACCATTCATGCGCGAGATCGAAGGGCACCTCGAACCAGAGGAGATCCGGAGCGAGTTGCGATTCCAGCGTGAGCGGGTTGATGAAGCCTTCGGTGCCGTTGAGCGCCATAAACGGGCCGACAATCGTCCATTTCGGCGCACCGACATGCGGGTTCCAACGATCGCCGAGTGCATGCACCACCGGCAGCCACGCCGCCCGTAATTCCTCGCGATTGTATCCGCGGCGTTCGCGTGCGTGCGCCAACGGCGCCAACGCATTGAGTTCGGCGATCGCCTTCACGCGGAGCGCCGCTACCGCTCGCGGGGTTACCGCCGCGGCATCGAAGGTGTCGATCCGCGCTTCGATCGGCGAGCGCGCGTAATTCCAACCCCATGCAATCTCAAACCACGCATAGGCGACCAAGAGCACGAGTACGGCATCGAAGAGTCCGCGGAATCCGCGACGCAGCGAGAGGACGAAGAATGCGAGCAACGCGAGCACGCAGATATCGCCGAGCGAGAATGGGAACGGCGCGGCGATCGCCCGCGCAGTATGCTGCCAGAGCGGATAGCCGCCGTTGACGTAGCTGCGCTCGATCCATGCGGCGCCGGGATGGATGGATGCAACAACGCCCGCCGCGCTCAGAAGAGCGAGGCGGGCGCCGAGGGCAAAGCGATGCTTTAGCGCTTGCTGAATTGGAAGCGTTTGCGGGCGCGTTTGCGGCCGTACTTCTTCGATTCTTTTTCGCGCGGGTCGCGAGTGAGCAGGCCGTGCTTGCGCATCGTTCCTTTGCTCGCTTCATCCATCTCGACGAGCGCGCGGGCGATACCGTGACGGATCGCTCCGGCCTGTCCGGTGACGCCGCCGCCTTCGGCTTTGACGACGACATCGTAGCGCGAACGGCTCTCGAGCGCTTCGAGCGGCTGGCAGACGATCTGCTGCAACTGCGGGCGCGGGAAATATTCATCGAACGGCTTGTTGTTGACGGTAATCACGCCTTGGCCCAGCTTCACGCGAACGCGCGCAACAGCGCGCTTGCGACGACCGGTCGCCTGAACGAACTCGCTCACGAAATCTCCTCGAGCAGCGATTTGGGCTGCTGCGCAGTATGGGTGTGCTCGGCTCCGGGATAGACGCGCAGACGGGTGAGCTGGACGTCGCGCATGCGATTGGTCGGGAGCATCCCGCGAACGGCCTTTTCGATGAGCCGCTCGGGGTGCTTGTCATGAATCTGTCGCGCCGTCTGGGTGGTGAGACCGCCCGGGAAGCCGCTGTGACGATGATAGACCTTCTGCTCCCACTTATTGCCGCCGAGTTCGATCTTCTCGGCGTTGATGACGACGACGTGGTCGCCGGCGTCGATGTGCGGGGTCCAGGTGGGTTTGTGCTTGCCCGAGAGGGCGCGCGCGATCCGCACCGCGAGGGTGCCTAAGCGCTGCCCGGCGGCATCGACGATAAACCAATCGTGCGTTGCCTGCGCCGTAGTCTGTTGGTAAGTCCGCATATCGAGGCTTCCTAGAGTTCTGAATGAGGGGACAGAAGGGAACCGCCGCGGGGCTAGCCCGCGACAACCTCCGGATTCTACTCGGGAACCAGAGCAGCGTCAAGCGCCGTGGCGGCAGGGAGCCCGGCTAACCCGAGCCGGCGCGCTCCCGCATCCGCCGGATGACGAAGAGGGTGTAGAGCACGACCGCGGCGAGCCCAGGCAGCGTCAGCGCGAGCGTCACCCCGAGCGCGCCGGCCCCCGGCCCCGCGTTGGTGACCGAGATCCCGCCGCTTCCCGCCGGAAAGGCGGGCAGCAGGAACGGGTACATCGTCGCGGCGGCGGCGAGTACGAGGGAGGCGAGGAAGAGCGCCGAGGCGGCAAAGGCAGCGCGGGCTCGGCCGAGCCGGTTGAACCAGTGCACCCCGCCGAGCGCGAGTAGGGAGAGTACCGCGATCGGCGCGCGCTCCACGGGGCTCTGCATCCCCACCCCGCTCGGCAGCGCAAGGCTGGCAAGCGTGGTCACGCTGTAGAGCAACAGCACGCCCCACCAAAGCCGCGCGAGCAGGCGCGCGGAGCGGGCGGCGAGCTCGCCCTTCGTGCGCATCGCGAGGAACGCGAGCCCGTGCTGTGCCAGCGCGAGAAGCGCGAAGAGACCGACGCCGAGCGCGTAGGGATTGAGGAGATAGGCGAAGCGACCGAGGAAGTAGCCGCTCGCGTCGAGCGGCAGACCGCGCACGAGATTGCCGAGTGCGACGCCGAAGAGTATCGCGAGCAGCGCGCTCGCACCAGTGAACGCCGCGTCCCAGAACGCGCGCCAGAGATCGCTCGCCAAATGATTTCGCAACTCCATCGCGATGCCGCGAAACATCAGCAGCCAGAGCACGACGGTGAACGGCAAGTAGAATCCGCTAAACGCCGATGCGTACGCTCGCGGGAAAAGCGCGAAGAGGACGCCGCCCGCGGCGATCAGCCAAACTTCGTTTCCATTCCAGAACGGCCCGATGCTCGCCATCGCCGCCGCGCGCTCTTCGCCGCTGCGTGCAACGAACGGGGAGACCGCTCCCACGCCGAGATCGTATCCGTCGAGAATGACGTAGAGCGCAATCATCGCGCCGAGCAGCGCGAATGCGGCGACGTTCATACCCCGACCTCCGGGGTCGCATGTGCATCGCCGTTCGGCCCAATGCCGATCTCACGCAGCACGAGGAGCATGAAGAGCAGGCCGAGCAAAAAATACATGCCCGCGAACCCGATGAGCGTAAAGATCGTCTCCCCGGCGGCAACATTGGTCGACGCGGCATCCGCGGTTCGCATGATGCCGTAAATCACCCATGGTTGTCGGCCGACTTCGGTGACGACCCAGCCCGCTTCGTTGGCGATATACGGAAACGGCATCGCGAGCATCAGCACCCACAGCATCGGGCGAAACTCCGTTAGGCGGCGGCGCCAGAGCAACAGCACCGCCAGAGCCGCGATCGCAAT
The DNA here is from genome assembly GCA_021782295.1 of bacterium. Next base: position 3,007 of record JAJXVC010000024.1, read on the forward strand.
GAAGATCGTACCCAACCCGACCATGACGTGATAGGCGTAGTAGGTGAGCGCAATCGGCGGCCAGAGCTCATCGGCGTACTCCGTAAGCCCTTTCACGTTCGCCGCGAAGTTGCCGTAGGCAAGAAAACTTAAAACGCCGGGAACGACGATCGGATCGATCAACTCACGGCGTTCGGTGTCGGGCATGCCGATAATCGCCAACGGCGCACCCGCGGTTGAATGGAAGAGCCCTTCCATCGCGGCGAGTTTCACCGGCTGATATTTCGTCACATCGGCGCTATTCCGATCGCCGGTCGGGAAAATCACCAACGCCGATGCAACGAGCGCGACGATCGCGCCCATGCGAACGTACCGACGGCCGTCTTCAAGATCGCGATTTGCGAGCAAATAATACGCTCCGACGCCGGCAACGATAAACGAGCCGGCAACGAGCGCTCCGATGAGTACGTGGGCGTACTGCCACCACGCAAAAGACGAAAACAGTAGCGCGCCGACATTTGCGAGCCGAATGCTCCCGTCACCGGCGATGCGATAACCGACCGGGTGCTGCATCCACGCATCGGTCGCGACGATGAAGAACCCCGAGAGCCAGGAACCGATGCAGACGAGCGTCGCCGACCAGGCGTAGAGCCGCGCGGAGACGCGCCGCCTGCCGTAGAGCATGATGCCGAGAAAGACCGACTCGAGGAAGAACGCGTAGACCCCCTCCATCGCCAAGGGTTGCCCGATAACTGCACCCGCTCGCGCCGAAAAGGGCGCCCAATTCGCGCCGAAGGCGAACTCCATCGGAATCCCGGTCACGACGCCGACGGCAAAATTGATCGCGAAGATCTTCGTCCAAAACGCCGAGGCGCGAAGGGCGACTGCATCATCTCCGCGTGCCGTACGCCAAGCAAACCAAGCGATATAGGGCGCGAGACCGATCGTCGCGATCGGGAACAGGTAGTGGAACATCACGGTAAACGCAAACTGAATGCGATCTGCAACGACGGCGGTTCCCAATAGCAAGCCCTCCTAGCGCGACTCTACCGCGATCGATCGGGGCCCGCAAGCAGGCGAGCACCGAACTTTTTGCACCGGACTATCGTACACAGCGCAGGGACATCAGAACGCATGAATATTTTTAGCACCCACACGCTTCCCGAGGCGGCGAGCACCGCTCGAATCGAAGCGCTCAGCGATAATATCTTCGCCGTCGCCATGACGCTGCTCGTGCTCGACCTTCGCATTCCCGCCCACGCCGAAGGCGCGAGCGTCTGGCCATACGTCGCGATGCTCTGGCATCACATGCGAACCTTTGCCGTCAGTTTCTTTATCGTCGGTCTCTATTGGGTGCTCCATCACCATGTTTTCATTTTCGTGAAACGCTCCGACCGGACGTTGCTCTGGCTAAACTTGCTCTTCATGCTCTTTGTCGTCGTCACGCCGTTCTCGGCCGGTCTGCTCGGTGCGTTCGACGATAGCCGCACGGCGATCGCCGTCTACGGCGCGAATATCTCGCTACTCGGTGTTTCGTTGCTGGCGATCTGGTGGTATGCGACCCACGAACATCGCCTGATCGACGCAAAGTTGCCGCGGCCGGTCATTCGCCTCGAAGCGCTGCGGATGATGATTCTCCCCGCGATCTGTTCGCTTGCCGTCGCCGTGTCGCTCTTCAACACCACGGCGAGTATCGTCATCTTCGTGGCCGCTCCGTTTCTTTTTCTTTGGCCGGCGAAACGAACGATCCGCGCGAAGACCGAAGCGCAAGGTCGTTCTTAGCGAGGCTCGCAACCGCGCAACATCGGCGGTTCGACGAATGAATCGTAGCCGTCCGGATAGGCGACGCCCGCAAAATATAAACCGTATGCCGGTGCGGTAACCCCCGCTGCCGCGCGGTCGCGCGCGGAAAGAATTGCGGCGACCTCGCTTGGGTCGCGCCGTCCCATCGCGCACTCGGCGAGGAGGCCGACGATCGTGCGCACCATGCGATGTAAGAACGCATTGGCAGCAACACGGACAATCGTGAGCTCTTCGCGCTCTTCGATCTCAAGCGACTCGATGCGCCGCACGGTATTCCCACTCTCGGGAAGCGTTCCGCAGAACGAGCGAAAATCGTGCTCGCCGACGAGTGGTAGCGCCGCTGCGCGCATCGCGGCGAGATCGAGCGGACGATAGAGGTGCCACGCATAGCGCGCGAGCAACGCCGAGGGCAACGGACGCGCGAGAATCGCATAGACATAGCGGCGCCGTAATGCAGAGAAGCGCGCCGAAAAAGCATCATCGACGACGGCGACATCGCGTATGCGGATATCGCGCGGCAAACGCGTATGGAGTGCGAGCGCAAAGCGCTCCCATGGAAACGCAGTGCGGGCGGTCGTAAAACTCACGACCTGCCCGCACGCATGGACGCCGGTATCGGTTCGGCCGGCACTCGTTACCGCAGTCGGTTCATCGAGCAAGCCGGAGATCGCCGCTTCCAACTCGCCGGCGACCGTTCGTTGGGTCGGCTGGCGCTGAAAACCGCAATAGTCGGTGCCGTCGTATTCGACGGCACAGCGAATCGTTAGGCTTTCGCGGGTTCCCGCTTCGGAACCGTCCGCTTCTCGTCGAGGTCGAGGAGATCGGCCCACGCCGTCACGTCCGTGCGATCCGGAGCGACTTGATTGCGCAGCCCGAGGAAATATTCCAGCGACTCTCCCTCCGCCTTGCGATTCACCCATTGGTGATTCCATTGCTCGATCTCGGCGGAGCTTTTCTTTGAGATAAACTCGTCGGAGGCGTACTTCTCGACCTCTGAAACGCTTTTCGCATGTTTGATGCGCTCGAGAAACTGCTCCTGATCGATTCCGAGGAATGCAAAGACGGCTTTATCCATCGGGCAATCATAGTTGTAGTCACCGATGTTGCCGAACGCAAGCGCGTAGCCTTTATCGATGGTGCGCCCAATCTGGACGAGCCCATGCACTTTGTCGTGCACGCTGCGGGGATAGGTTTTTGTAAGATCCATGTCCGCGTGAACACCGCCTGCCCCTTCCGGGTTGCGCCGCGACTAGCCGTGCTGGCGCTGGAGCGGGAAGAGAATGACGTCGCGAATACTGCCGGCGCCGGTCAGCAGCATGACGAGGCGATCGACCCCGATGCCGATACCTGCGGTGGGCGGCATTCCGGTTTCGAGCGCGCGCACGAAATCCCAATCGGGCTCGGGAATCTCTTCGTCACCCTGCGCTCGTTGCGCGATTTGCGATTCGAAGCGGAGGCGTTGATCGTCGGGATCGTTTAATTCCGAAAACGCGTTGCTGATCTCCATCTGCGCGCAGAAGAGCTCGTAGCGTTGCGTCATCTCCGGGTCGCCCGGAACGCGCTTGGCCAACGGCGAGATGGCGAGCGGATACTCGGTGACGAAGGTCGGGGCGATCAAATGCGGCTCTAAGATGCGTTCAAAGATTTTATCGAGCGCGTGCCCGTGTGTCGGCGAGGGCGGCATTCCGAGTTCATCGAGAATCGATGCCGCTCCGGCGGGGTCGAGGAGGCGTTCGCGGGTAAAACGACCGTCGGAGTATCGTGCGATTCCATCGAGATAGCCGATGCGGTTGAACGGACGCGCAAACGAAATGTCGTGCTCGCCGACACGCAATGAGGTGCCTCCGGTCACGACGCGCGCGAGATGCTCCATCAATGCTTCGTTAAATGCGAGCATATCGTTGACGTCCCAATACGCTGCGTAGAGTTCCAGCATCGTGAACTCCGGGTTATGGCTGGTGTCGATGCCTTCGTTCCGAAATATCCGCCCGATCTCGTAAACGCGTTCCATGCCGCCGACGATGAGGCGTTTGAGGTTGAGCTCGGTCGCAATGCGTAATTGCATCTGCGCGTCGAGCGCGTTGACATGCGTGAGAAATGGGCGCGCGGCAGCGCCTCCGGCGACATGCAAGAGCGTTGCTGTCTCGACTTCGTGAAAACCTTGCGCGTCGATGAAGCGCCGCATCTCCGAAAGGATGCGGCTGCGCGCCAAAAACGTCGCGCGCACATCGGAATTGACGACGAGATCGACGTAACGCTGGCGATAGCGTTTCTCGACATCCTGCAATCCGTGCCATTTGTCGGGCAACGGTGCAAGCGCTTTCCCCAGCACCTCCAACGCGGTGGCGTGCAGCGTCAACTCCCCCATCTTCGAGCGGAAGAGATAGCCCTCGACACCGACGATATCGCCGCGCTCGACGTGCGAGAGCGCCGCGAAAGGTTCCTCGCCGAGGTCGTCGCGCCGCGCGTAGACCTGCAATTTCGTCGCGGTGGCATCACCGAGATCGAAGAACGAGGTCTTTCCCATCCCGCGTCGCGTGAGGACGCGCCCTGCGAGGCGCAAGCGCTGCGCGGAGAGCGGCTGCTCTGCAACGACGTAGGAAAAGAGCTCGGCAACCCGTTCGAAGGTGATCGGAAGTGCGAGCGCGGCTTCGTCGCAATCGACGGGCGCCGAAAGCGCAGGCTCGACCGACGCCAGCGCTTCGCGCACCGAGCTACGCTCGAAACGCGTCTGCGCGAATGGATCGCGACCGGAGGAACGCAGCGCGGCCAGGTGTTCTCTCCTGGCCGCGACGAGCGATGCTTCGGTCTTACCGATATCGTCGTGCAATCAGGAGGCTTTCTTCGCGGCTTTTTTTTGCGCCGGCGCTCCGCCGCTGTGGCTGATCTGTTCTATCTTGTATTTCGTTAGGCCGCGCGGCGTCGAAACGTCGACGGTCGCGCCTTTTTTGTGCCCCATCAGGGCGCGTCCCAGCGGCGACTCATTGCTGAGCCGTCGGTTGACCGGATCCGCCTCGGCCGAGCCGACGATGGAAAATTCGTAAACGTCTCCCGAGCCCATCTCCTTGACTTTCACGGTGCAGCCCAAATGCACTTCATCGGCGGCATAATCGGTCTCTTCGATGAGTTTCGCATTGCGAATCATCTGTTCGATTTTGATAATGCGCCCTTCGATAAACGCCTGTTCTTGCTTCGCGTCTTCATATTCCGCATTTTCGCTGAGATCGCCGTACTCTTTGGCCTGACGAATACGGTCGTTCACTTCTTTGCGGTGCACGGTCTTCAGATCGTCAAGCTCTTGTTCGAGCTTTGCGAGTCCTTCGCGGGTAAGGACGATTTCTTTGTCGTTCAACGATAGGCCCTCGTTACAGGAGAAAGGCCCCGAGAAAGGGGGCTGGCGCGCCTGCTTCGGGGGGAGGGAGTCATCCCCTGCCCCCGAGTTCGATGACGCGCGGGCGGAGTTTTAGGGCGGCCATCAATCCCTCGTAATCGCTGGGCGCAACCTCCTCCCAGCGCTTTCCCAGGAGCGCCAAAAGCGCCGCCTCTAAGACGTTGGTGCCGAAGGATCGCCCCCCGAAATCGGGCGTCGTCGTGACCAGTCGGCGCACCCCGCGTTCGCGAAGCTCTTCGATATTCTGCGCCGTCACCGTGTTCGTAAGAATGGTTTTCCCGTCGAGCCGATCCGGCATAAAACGACGCATGAAATGGAAATCACCGGCGATGATTTCGGCGTCGTGGTAGTACTGCGGATATTTCGGTTCCGGAGCTTGCTCTTGTTTTTTCCCGGTCGGATAGAAAAATTGGAACGGCAACTTACATGCATCGGGAAGATACTTTTCGGCCAACTCTTCGAATTCGTGTAGACCGCGCACCGGCTTGTCGAGATCGAGTGCGAAGATGAAGTCGCCGAAAAGCACGTCGGCGCCCGCTTCGACGAGCGCTTGCGCCATGCCGAAACGATCGAGCGCGCTCACCATTAACACATTTTTCCCACGCAACGAAACGCCGAGTTCGTTCTGAAGAAAAGCGACTGCACCGCGTTCGAGCGTGTTTTTCAGTCCGCTGCCGTCGACTGCCGGTGTTTTCTTCGCCGCCGCAAGCAAGCGCAGGCCGTCGCGGAGCGCAAAGCGCTTACTGCCTGCGTAGAGGTACACGTCGATGCCGCCGAGTCCGATTGCGTCAACGGTGCCGTCGATTTCCTCGATCTTCGCGAGAGCGAGGTCGAGTTTGCCGTCGGTGCCGATCCGTTCGATGATGAATCGTTCGCCGAGGAGATCGACCTCGGCCCGGTGATCGCGCAAACTCGCGCCGAGGGAGACCGAAACAACGTGTTTCATAGGCTTGCTTTCCGCCGCGCTCGCGCAGCTCTCCGATTCGAGTTATACTGAGAACACACGATGACACCACATTTGACTCGCCGTACGATCCTCGGATCGATCGCCGCCCTCGCACTGATCGGCGCCGTTGCCGCCGACCCCGTCGTCATGCGGAGCGTTCCGTTGCGCGGCGCGAATCGCGTGCGCATCGAGGTCTCCGGGATGCCGCTCTTCGTGAGCTCGCATCGAGCGCGCCCCGGAAGCATCCGTCTGCGTCTGGTCTACACCTCGGCGCGCCCGCCGAGCGTTGAAAGCTACCATCACAACGGTCGGCTCGAACTCACCGCCATCGCCGGCGGCAACTCCGTCATTCCGTTCGTGAGTGCGAATCCGACGCACCTCAACCTTAGGGTTCCGGCCGCACTGCCGATGCAAATTCACGGCTTTACCGGCTCGATCTCGATCGCCGATCCCGGAGCGAATGTCGCGGTCGACAACGGAACCGGAGAGATCGTGGTGACCGGCGCCCGTGCCGGTGTCGACCTCGCAACGGAGAGCGGCGATATCCGCGCGACGCTCGCTGCGAGTTGGCGGCCGAACACCATTCGGTTGGAGACCGGTGACGGCAACGTCGTGCTGCACGTACCGCCGGGCTTCCGCGGGCACATCGTGCTCGGGGCCGCTGCGGGAACCACGAGCGATGCGCTTCCTGCGAGTGCGCGCCATGCAGCAGCACCGTTCGTTTGGCTCTACAGCGGCAAGGGCAACGTCGCGATCGTCGTCGATCATTCGTAACGTCTCCGTGCGCCTTCGCGCGCCTTAGTGCGCGGCGAGAGCACGCCGAAGAACGGCGGCCTCGCGCGTGGCGGCGATTTTCTCGGGCGTGATCGCGGTATCGAAAGCGCGCATATCGGCGAGCGTAAAGCCGCAACGCTCGGCCATCGCTTCGATCTCGATGACCCGCTCGAGTTCGATTCCGCGCCCGAGCGTGTAATTTTCAAGCCGATTCTCTAAAGCCAGCACCATCGTCTCGCTCATGCACGCAAGGGCGGTGCGCGGCGGCAAATTGAGATCGAACTCAGATCCCGGTTCGCGAACTCGCTCGAAGCGCGGCTCGCCGGGAACGACCATATTCCCGCCCTCCGTCACCAAAACGTCGGGGCGTTCGACGGCGACGCGACGGCTGACATCGTGCGGCAGCGAGAGTTCGCAGACCACTGCACCGGGCTGCAAATCTTCAGGCTCGATGATATCTTGCGTCGAGGAGGTTGCAGTGAGTACCAACTGCGCGCGACGCACCGCAGACGCGATATCGGTCGTGTACGAAACAATGCACGGCAGCTCCGGCGCGGTCTTATCGTAGTAGGCCTTCAAGCGCGTTTCATTGCGCGCCACGAGAATGACTTCGCGAACCTTCGGCGCGATCAGTCGCGCGCAGGCCGAGCCGATCGAACCGGTCGCGCCGATCACCGCAACGGTAGCCGAAGCGAGATCGACTTCCATTTCACGCGCGCCGCGGAAAAACGACTGCAGGCCGGCGGCAATCGTCAGCGAGTTGCCGGTCGTTACCGGAATCGGCGAACGTTCGGCAACGGTGATGCCGCCGTCGCCGACGACGCCGGTAAATGCGCCGAGCCCCGCGATCTGCGCGCCGAGTTCGGCGCCGATCTCGATGGAACGCACGATGCGTTTGTAGATATCTTCGCGCGGCAGATCGAGGATCTGCTGCGGGAGCAATGGCGAGCCGACGAACCATCCCTCGGTTTCACGGCCGTCGGGGGTGCGAACGCCGGTGACATGAACCGCAGCGTAAGCCGGCATCCATTCGAGAATTTTCTTGACGATCGCCTCGCCCTTGCCTTTCGCGCCGGGTTCGTAGCGCGCGACATCTTCGAGCGAGAGCGGATGCACGACAAAGCAAAATTTCGGTGCCTGCACGACGTTCATTGCGCGCGCTCCGCTTCTTCTTTCAACGCCGCGAGCATCATCTCGCTATTTTCCTTCACTTTCTTATGCAGCGTCGGCCCGATGAGTTCGGCAAGCGTCGGCACGCCGAAATCGTACTCGACGCCGAGCACGACGCGCGTTACTCCATCGCGTTCGTCGAAGCTCCACGCACCCTCGAAACGATCGAGATCGCCTTCGAGCAACGCATACTCGATCCGCAACGCATCGTCGAGAAAGCGATCCTCTTCGATCCACTCGATCGGCGCGCCCTCGACCAGCGTCTTCCAGCGGGCGAGGACGCTGCTCGGGCGCCGTTCGACGATAACGACGCTCTCCACGTCGGGCATAAATTGCGGAAACCGTTCCTGGTCTTTTGCGAGTTCGTAGACCGTTCGCGCGGGCGCAGCAATTTCTATAGAAGTCTCGACGTAGGGCATCGAAGGCTGTGGTGCTCTCTCTTCTCGGTGGCGATTGCGAGGAGTGGCTAGGACTCCAACGAGCCCAGGTTGCCCAACGCCGCCGCGACCCCTGCGCGCAGAGCAGCGAGCGCTTGCTCGATTTCCTCAGGGCGCACGACCAACGGAGGCTCGAGGCGGATGACCCGCTGTTGGTTGAGCGTCCAGGCAGCGGTCACGCCGTGCTTGAGCATCTCGGGGATAATCCAGCCGCCGTAGCCCTCCGAACGGAGCTCGACCCCGACGAGCAGCCCGAGCCCTCGCACCTCGGCGACGACCTGCGGAAACTCGGCGGCGATCCGCTCGCATCCGGCGAGCAACTGCTTCCCGCGCTCGCGCGCGTTCTCGACGAGCCGATCCTCCTCGAGTACCGCCATCGCCGCGAGCGCAGCGGCGCAGGCGAGCTCGCTTCCGCCGAAGGTCGAGGTATGCACGAGCGGCGATTTTCCGTACGCGCGCATCCAAACCGGTGTGCGCGCAATATAGGCGCCGACCGGAACGACGCCGCCCGAGAGCCCCTTCGCGAGCGTCATCACGTCGGGAACGACACCGTCGCGTTCGCAACCGAAGCGATAGCCGCAGCGCCCGAAACCGGTCTGCACTTCGTCGGCGATGAAGAGCGCGCCGGCACGGTCGCAGGCATCCCGCACCGCGCGCAGATAGCCCTCCGGCGGAACGTTCACGCCGCCCTCGCCCTGAACCGGTTCGACGATGAAGGCCGCTGCATCGACGAGCGCGGCATCGAGCACCGCTGCATCGCCGAAGGGAACGTGCGCGACATCGGCGAGCAACGGGCGAAACGGCGCTTGGAACGCCTCGCGTCCGCTTGCGCTGAGCGCACCGATGGTTTTGCCGTGGTAGGCATCGTGCGTCGCGACGATTTTTTTGCGTCCGGTAGCAACGCGCGCGAGCTTGAGCGCTCCTTCGACCGCCTCGGTGCCGCTGTTGCACCAGAACGAGATCTCGAGATCGCCGGGGCTCAACTCGGCGAGTCGTTTCGATGCACGCCCCAACAGAACGTTGAACATCGTTTTCCCGGAGAGCGCGAAGTGTTCGAGCTGTTCGCGCACCGCGGCGAGTACGCGCGGGTTGCGATGTCCTAACGTGAAGACGCCGTATCCACCGGCAAAATCGAGATAGGCCTTCCCATTTTGATCCCAGATCGTCGAACCTTCGGCGCGCACTTCGATCGGCGATCCGGAGAGCTTCATCACGCGCGCGAGCGGCGGATTCACGTAGCGGCGATAATTTTCGAAGACTTCGTCGGCAAGCGCGGCCGGGCTCGCTGCACCGTAGAGATCGTCGCGATTCTCGATCATCGTTACGCCGCCACCGGCTCGGCTTCGAGGCTCGCGATGCGCGCTTCGATCGCGCCGATCGCTTCGTCGCTGCTATCGATGCGCATGATGCGCTCGCGTAATTGCGCAGCACCCGGAATGCCCTTGAGATAGAGCGCAACATGTTTGCGCATCTGCGGGACGGCGCGCCGTTCGCCGAGATCGGCGAGCATCGCGCGATAATGTTCGATGCAGAAACGCAGCCGATCCGCCGCGCTCGGCGTCGCCGCGGGCATACGCCCCTCCATCGCATCGCGAACTTGCGAGATCAACCAAGGATTCCCGAGCGTCGCGCGCCCCAACATTACCGCATCGACGCCGCTTTCGCGCATGCGTTGCATCGTAATGTGCGGGTCGGCGAGATCGCCGTTGCCGATAACGGGAATCGTCAACGCCGCTTTCAAGCGCGCGATATGCTCCCAGTCGGCG
>JAJXVC010000275.1 GCA_021782295.1 bacterium
CTTGATACCCATAGCCGGCTCCGGCACGAAAATCCATATCCCCTTGAACGCTTGAGGCCGGCAACACGTGGTGCTGGGGGCTAAACGAACCGATGACGTCGGCGATTGCATGAGGAGTGAGCGCCAGGTACGCACCGCCTTCGTATTCGTTATCGCTCTGCCCGAAGCGCACATCATCGGCTGCGCGGATATAGGCGGAATGTTTATTCCCGTCGCGCTCTTCGACCAGCAGTGAACTGCTGCTCCACGTTCCCCGCCCTTTGGTGAGCGTCGCACTCGATACGCCTTCTTGCACCGTTACTCGCTCCGTCGGAGGCGGAGGGATGCGACAGAACGCGTCGGCACCGGTCGGAGTGCCGACCGCGAACGCTACGGCCGCGACCGCCATCCAACGCTTCATCGTTTCGCCGTCGAGCGTAGCCCCGCGATGACGTCGTCGAGGATGCTTTCGAGCGGGACCTTCGGATCGAAAGAGATCGCTTGTCGAGCTTTCGATATATCGGGAACGCGGCGCATGATCTCTTCGAACCCCACGGGGTACGCTTGCGAAAACGGAACGAACTCGATCGTCGACGTCGATGCGGTGCGCTCGAGAATCTGTTTAGCTAAATTCAAAATCGTCATTTCAACCGGATTTCCGATGTTCAATACCTCGCCGGCCAATGCGTGTATCCGCGAGACGATCGTCGAAAGCGCAGCGGTAACATCGCGCACCGAACAAAAGCAACGCGTCTGCGTTCCGTCGCCATAGACCGTTAATGCCTTACTGGTGAGTGCCTGCTCGGTCAGGCGCGGAATGACCATGCCGTAACGACCGCTTTGTCGCGCACCGACCGTGTTGAAGAGCCGGACGACGACGACCGGCAGTCCGCGCTCGCGATGCAGCGCAAGCGCATAGAACTCGTCATATGCTTTGGCGCAGGCATAGCTCCACCGCCCGATCGTCGGCGACCCGAAACAGATCGGGTCGTCCTCGTTTGACGGAATCTTTGTCGAATATCCGTAGACCTCCGAGGTTGAAGCCACGAGCACCGGTGTGTTGTTCTTCAGAGCCGCCTGCACGACGCTCTCCGTGCCGCGCGCGTTGACGTCGAGGGTATCGAACGGACTCTCGACGATAATGCGCAAGCCGATTCGCGCGGCGAGGTGGACGACGGCATCGCAATGTTCTAAGGCGCGCTCGACGAGCGGTGTATCGCGAATATCTCCTTCAATAAAATTGCAACCAGGGCGAGCGAGCGCGGCGGTGAGGTTCGCGAGAGTACCGGTGGAGAGATCGTCGAGCGCCGTTACTTCGTGGCCGGCATCGAGCAACGCGTCGCAGAGATGCGAGCCGATAAAGCCCGCTCCACCCGTAACGAGCACTCTCACAACGCATATACCCGTGCCGACGATGCTGCCGCTTTTTCAGCGGAAATCGCCTGTCGCGTATCGACAATGAGCGTGGCGTTGTCGAGAATCGCTTGGTAGTCGATGACGTCGTGATCGGTTAAAATGACCACGCAGTCGGCGCGAGCCAAATTCCCTGGATCGAGCGGAACGCTGGTCAACGTATCGACGCGACGGCGCCGAAGCGAGCTTGCCTCATCGGGCGGCTCCCCAGCGCGACGTTCGTAGGGAACGATGACGCGCGGGCGCCACTCCGGCCAATCATTGTGCCTCCCGTCGAGCTCGGCAACGTAGGGATCGTGATAGGAAACAACGGCACCGCGCATTCTCAAGCGATCGATCACCGCAACGGCGGGGCTGCGCCGCGTATCGTCGATATTTCGCTTATAGGCCACGCCGACGACGAGGACATGGGCATCGCGGAGCGATTTTCTCGATTCGTTCAACGCTCCGGAAATAAGATCGACGACGTAGCTCGGCATCTGCGAATTGATATCTTCAGCGAGCTCGATGAAACGCGAGGTAAAGCCCTGCCGTTTCGATTCCCAGGCAAGATAGTGCGGGTCGAGTGGTATGCAATGTCCGCCGACGCCGGGACCGGGTTGAAAGGGCATGAACCCGAACGGCTTGGTCGAGGCCGCCGCGATGACTTCCCCTGAATCGATATTGAGCTGACGGCAGAGCCGCGCAAACTCATTGATGAAGCCGATATTGACGAGACGGAATGTATTTTCGAGAAGTTTTACCGTTTCAGCGGCGCGCGCCGACGAGACGACCGGCGTTTCGTCGAAGACCGCTCCGTACAGCAACCGTGCCGCGTCGGCCGAGCGCTCGCTACAGCCGCCGATAATCTTCGGGATCAAATGGAGCGGCAGGTCGCGGCCGGGATCGATTCGCTCCGGTGAGAACGCCACCAGAAAATCGCGATCCGCATGAAGGTTCGAGCGCTCGAGAATCGGGACGAGTACTTCCTCGGTGGTACCCGGATAGGTCGTCGACTCCAAAACGACCAATTGCCCCTGCCGCAATGCCCCAGCCACCTGTTCGGCGGCGTCGAAAATACAGGTGAGGTCGGGAAGATTTCCGATCCCGAGCGGCGTCGGAACGCAGATGACGACCGCATCGCACTCGGCGAGCCGCGTAAATTCACTGGTGCATTCGAAGCGCCCCGCGGCGACCAACTCGCCAACGCGCTCCTCAGGCACGTCGCGAATCGGCGAACGCCCGGCGTTTAATACCAAGACGCGCTCGTCGCTGATATCAAAACCGAGCACTTTCGGGAACTTCGTCGCAAATTCAACGGCGAGCGGCAGCCCGACATAGCCGAGGCCGATAACGCCGATGGTCGCGGTTCGCGTGGAAAGCCGACGCATGAGCTCGTCAACGTGAATAGAGAGCGGCTTCGATGCCCGCAAGCCGGCGGCGTGCTTTGCCATAAGTTCTCCCGTCAGCA
>JAJXVC010000276.1 GCA_021782295.1 bacterium
CGATTAGGGCGATGCTCATGCCTTCCCGGATGCTCTCGGGGGGCGCGAGCTTCAGCGTCGGACGGTTGCCGACGCCGACGCTGAGGACGGCGACATCGCGCACGTGGTCGTGCCTGATGACACGCGCGGTGTATCGTTCGTGCTGGTTATTATCGAATATAACGTCGACCTGCGATGCACCCTCAACGACATGGTTAGCCGTGACGATGGTGCTCTCCGTCGCGGTCGAGGCGATGACAAAGCCCGAGCCCGATAGGGTTCCCGCCGGCTCCTTGGAGAGAATAAAAACGACCGCCGGTTTTGCCGCAGCCACGATGGTTGAAAGATCGACCGGGGCGGTGGGCAGGGCCGGCTCCACACCGAGGAGCGCGAGCCCGAGAACGAACGAGAGTAGGTAGCGCATCTGTCCCATCCTTCCAGCGCTACCGTATCGCCGAGGAGGCGCAATTTTGGGAAGGACTTGGGAATGCGCCCGTCTCGAGCAACCCTCTCGACTGCGGGGACGATTGAACGAGACATGGATGCACATCGCGCAGCGGCCCAATTCCCCGACGAACAGAGCGAGGATGGCCGCTTCGTCCGCCAGCAGGACGCCTTTCGCGAATGGGTGCGCGCAGACGGCAGTTCGCCGTACCCGGCCGTCGCGAGCCGCTATCACCTCTACGTCTCGTTCGCGTGCCCGTGGGCGCATCGGACGATTGTCACGCGGAAATTAAAAAAACTCGAACAGGCGATCCCGATGACCGTCGTCGACCCGATTCGCGACGAACGCGGTTGGCATTTCGGCGATCGTTTTCTCAGCGAGCTCTACCTTGCGACCGACCCGGGGTATCGCGGGCGCGTGACCGTGCCCGTGCTCTGGGATACGCAGACGCAGCGTATCGTCAGCAACTCCGACGACGACATCATGCGGATGTTCGAAACGGAGTTCGATGCGCTCGGAGATGCCGCGCTCGATCTCTACCCGCTCGCGCTGCGCAGCGAGATCGATGCGTTGAACGACGAGATCTTTACGGCGGTCAACGACGGCGTCTACAAGGCCGGGTTCGCGACCTCACAGCATGCATACGAAGCGGCGGCGCGGACGCTCTTTGCGATGCTCGATCGGCTCGACGAACGCCTCGCGACGCGTCGCTACCTTTTCGGAGAGCGCCCGCTCGAAACCGACTGGCGTCTCTTCGTGACGCTCGTTCGCTTTGATGCCGTGTACGTCGGGCACTTTAAGTGCAATCTGCGCCGCATCGCCGACTATCGGCATCTCTCAGGCTACCTGCGCGATCTCTATCAAATTCCGGGAATCGCCGAAACGGTGAATTTCGATCACATCAAACGCCACTACTACATGACGCACGACGACATCAATCCAACGCGCATCGTTCCGATCGGTCCGCTGTTGTCACTCGATGCACCACACCGACGCGAGCAATTTAGCGAGGCACTTGCGAGGGCAAGCAACCAAGGCCCTAGGTAGCGCGGTTTCAGGGCGAACAAGGGGCGCCTGCAGGGGCGCCCTCGCTCTGCCGCAAAGTGAGCCCCATGCGTCGTTTGATTGCGTTTTTTGCTGTATCGCTCTTCTTTTTTGCGATGGTTCCACCAACGCATCGGGCGCTCGCCGGCCAGACCGAATTGATTGCCTACAGCGAGACCCCGGCCAGCGATGGAAGCGTGCAATTGATTCTCGATTTCAACGCATTCGCGCCATCGTCGCAAGTCGTGCACGCAAAACGTAACGATGTGAAGGTGCTGCTCTTCGGTGTCGAACGCGGAAAGAACTTACCCGGCGTCTTCGATCCGGCCGGTGAAATCGTCTCGGCGAAAATCGCACCGTTCGCAGGCGTCGGATTGCTCGTCGATATCCGCTTGAAGAACGATGTTATTCCGCGCGTCGATACGGTCGGCTCGCGCATCGTCGTCCACATTCCGGCGTACCGCAGCGACCAGGAAGCGCATCTGCCCGGCCCGGTTCCTACCTCTGCCAACGGCATCACGGTAATTCCGCTCTCGTATGCCGACGTTAGCGAGGTTGCTGGATTGATCAAGAGCGGCGTCACCGTTCCATCGGTCGATCATTTCCGCGCCCAGTCACCGTTCGCACAGCCGACACCGAATTCGTCGATCACCTCGGGAATGTCGAATTCCACGAACTCCGCGCCGAGTTATGTCACGCTTCCGACCTATGCGCTGCTCCCGAAGAATCGGCCGGAAGGCATCTATATCAACCGCCATGTCAGCGTCGATCGCCGCTTAAATGCGGTGGTTCTGCGTGGGACACCGGCGGAGATCGCGCCGTACGAGCGCCTGATTCGCCTCGTCGATACGCCCCAGCGGAGCGTGCTCTTTCAAACGCAGATCGTCGAGCTCACGCAAACGGGGCAGTACGATCTCGGCATCAACTACTCGCCGAACGGTCAACTTGCAACGGCGACTTTCAATGCCGGAACGCTCGCGGGGGCGGCCACCGGCAACGGAAAACCCTCCAACGGCGTCGCGCTCTCGGCCCAGTTACTCGCATTGCAGCAGCAGGGACAAGCGAAGATTCTTGCACAGCCGCGCATACTCGCGCTCGATAACCGCATGGCGGCGATTCTCTCCGGTGAGGCCGTGCCGATCTTCACCACCGTCGTCGTTCCCTCCGGCGGCACGACGATCGTGCAGCAGCAATTGCAGTATATCAACATCGGCGTCAGCCTCGAAATTCTTCCTCGCATTGCAGCAGACGGCGAAGTGACCGCCGATATCTTCTCCGAAGTGTCGAGTATTCTCAGCTACGTGCAGACGGCACCGCGCATTGCGGTGCGTCAAGAGCTCACTGCTGCAACCGTCAAGGACGGCCAGTCGGTCA
>JAJXVC010000277.1 GCA_021782295.1 bacterium
CGATATCCATGCCCGCCGCTTTCCAAGTGCGATGGGCGCAGACGAATACATCGCGCTTTCCTTGCACGACCTGAGCAAACGCGTCGCTGCCGAGCGCGAGCGTCGCATGCTCTCGAACGCGATCGCGGAATCACTTGATTTTTTTGCGATCGGCGATTTTGTGCCGCCGAGCCAAGGCGGCTCGCATATCCTCTACATGAATCCCGCATTCGCGCACCTCCTCGGCTACGCGCCGGAAGAATTGCTCGGTCGCTCCTCGGGAGTCATCATATCGCCAAATAATACACCGCAGATTCTGACCACGCTTACCGAGAGCATCGAGTACCGGCGCGTCGTGAGCCTGGAGGTGATGATGCGTGCGAAGGATGGACGCGATATTTGGTGTGAGTTCGTCGCGCAACCGATCTTCGACGATTCAGAGGAGGGCGGCTATTGGCTCACGGTCGGGCGCGAGATTACGCTACGCAAACAAGCAACCGGACAGATCGCGCTTCTCACGTGGGTCTTGGATGAGATCGATGCGCGCGTGACCATCTACGAACCGACGAAGGACGAGCATTTTACCGTTTCTTACGAAAACGCCGCCTCTGCAGAGCTCGGGCATTATCGCTTTCTCGAACTCGTCCGCGGCGGCGGAATCGTCGGAAGGCTCGTCAAGGATCGGAAGTTCGCCGAATCGCCGCTGCGCACCATGGTCGCCGATGCCGATGGAGAGCGTGTCACCGAGATCGAGATTCGCGCGCTCTTCGATGGAGCAGGGAGACTCGCGGCGGTGATCACCATGGAGCGAGACATCGCGCCGGTGAACGCCCACGAAGGTTTCCCGAGCGCCATGCGGCTCGCCCTCGTTACCGCCGGAATTCAGAACATGATCCACGCACCGACCACCGAAGCGCGCATACGCGCGTTGAGTCTTACGCTCCATGAAGGTTTCGGCGCATCGTTGTCGGTGGCCCCGAACGGAAATAGTCAGAACAGCGGCCTCACGTTCGAGCCGACCCATCGACGCGCAACGCTGCACTATTCTTCCGATGGTCCGAAGAGCGCATCGGTGACGTGGAGCGCCGCTCTCGGCAACGCGGAGCTCACGACGCTCCGGCTCGCACTCGAAACATTCTTGGGTGCGGCTCACCTTTCGAGCTGAAAAAACGCATCGAGGTCGAGCTCCCGCTCGACAAGATCCGCGATCTCGTCGAGCGAGTGTTCCCGCTCGCGCGTAATCGAGCGTCGAGCGGAGAGCGCACCGAGCCCAAGAGCGTCGCGTAGCCGCTCGAGATATCGGTGCCGAAATGCATCGTCGTCGAAGATTCCATGCATGTAGGTTCCGGCGACGCGCCCGTCCGACGAACGCGCGCCATCACGCCGCGTTCTCGCTGCACCCTCGTTCGCAATCTCCGCAAAGGGGAGACTCTCTCGGTCGTACGTCGTCTCGCCGACATGAATCTCGTACCCGTGAATCGCCTCGCCGGTCGCGGCGAGCCGTCCGCGAACGCCGATCGTCGTTTTCTCGAGCAGCATAACGGTCGAGAGCGGCAGCAGCGCGAGAGCGGTGTGCGTTCCGCCCGCCTCGACTGCATGCGGATCGTCGATCTGCCGACCGAGCATCTGCATCCCTCCGCAGATACCGAGGATGTTTTGCGCACCGCGCAGCGCAGCATCGAGTCTCCGTTCGCGCAACCACTGCAGATCGGCGATCGTGTTTTTTGAACCGGGAAGGATCGCGAGATCCGCGTTGGCGAGATCTTCGCAACGATCGGTATACCGCAGGTCGACCGACGGCTCCGCGGCGAGCGGTTCGAAATCGGTGAAATTCGAGAGATAGGGAAACGCGATTACGGCGACGCGCAGTCGATCGTCATCGCGACGCACGTGCCAAGGCGCGCCGAGTCGCCGCCGTTCGAGCGCGAGCGAATCTTCTTCATCGATTTGCAGATTCTTGAGAAATGGGACGACACCAAAACAACGACGCTCGCAACGCCGCTCGATCTCGAGGATTCCCGGCTCGAGCAAGCTTCGGTCGCCGCGAAATTTATTGATCGCAAAACCGGCGATGCGCGCTCGGTCGCTCGCGTCGAGAAGCGCCATCGTTCCGTAGATCGATGCGAAGACGCCGCCGCGGTCGATGTCGCCGACCAACATGCACCGCGCGTCGGCAGCGTGCGCCATCGCCATATTGACGATATCCCCTTCGCGCAGATTGATCTCCGCCGGCGATCCCGCGCCTTCGAGGACGATGACGTCGTACTTTTCGGCGAGCCGCTCGTACGATTCGAGTACCGCCGCCCAAAATCGCTCGCGATTCCGCCCGCGATAGTCGGCGGCGTGTACCGTTCCAAAGCGCTCCCCTTGTAGAACGACCTGCGCCCCCTCGCTCGAACTGGGTTTGAGCAGCACCGGGTTCATGTCGGCGCTCGGCGCGATCCCGGCGGCCTCGGCCTGGAGCGCCTGAGCGCGGCCGATCTCCTTGCCGTCGGGGGTTACCGCGGAGTTGAGCGACATATTCTGCGCTTTGAAGGGAGCGACGGCGACGCCGCGGCGCGCGAGAGCGCGACAGAACGCCGCCGCGATCAACGATTTTCCGACATCCGAGCCGGTGCCGAGTACCATGAACGCCTTCGCGCGTCGGCGTTCACCGTTCCCCTGAGCCTGCGAATTCATGCGGCGCCTCGGATTCCCGAGGAGCCCGGCAGAGCCTCTCACGAAGGGCCGACGACCCAAGCGGCGAAAACCGATGCTTTGCCGACGCCCGAAGCGATACGGGCGTTTTTTATGCCGAGCCGCCACGTGCGGCCATTCTTGGCGGAGAGCCTACCGATGAACGAGCACCCGACCCTTGA
>JAJXVC010000278.1 GCA_021782295.1 bacterium
CGTTTGCCGAATGCACCGAGGATCGGCAGTGGATTCACGTCGATCCGCGTCGCGCCGCCGAGGGACCGTACGGCGGCACGATCGCGCATGGATATCTCGTGCTCTCGCTGCTCCCGGTGCTCTGGCACCGTAGCTGCAGCATTCGCGGAACGGGCGCGGCGCTGAATTACGGGCTCGACCGCGTTCGCTTTCTCGCCCCGGTTCGCTCCGGAGCGCGCGTCCGCGCGCGTTTTAAGATCGAGAGCGTTCGCGCCGCCGGCTCCGGCCTGCGCGTCGCGCTGCACGTCACGATCGAAGCGTTCGGAAGCGATGAGCCGGTCTGCGTCGCCGACGCGATCTTCTTCTATCGCGCCGCCGCGACTACGAGCGCGCAAGCAACGCATCCCAACGGCGCAACTCGCCGATCGGTCGGTGCTCCTCGCCGGGTTCGGCGATCTTCCAACGCTCGATAACTTCGCGTTCGACGGCGGCAAAGCGATCCTCGAGCGCGCCGCTTGAGTTCTCGTCGAGCGCCTGCTCGATGCTGACGAAGATCGCATCGTTCTCGCGCGCGATGTGATCGCGCAGAAATTCGACGAACGCCCGCAATTCGGAGAGCCCGCTATCACCCCGTCCGCGCGCGCAGCGAACGGCGCGCACCAACGTGCGCCCCTCGGTGTGCTGCTCGCTTAAGAGCAGCGCAAAGCTACTCAGCCACGGATGCTCGTCGGTCGTTCCGAAGAGCGCGCGTTCTTCTTTCCCGTGGTGGTTTGCATCGATGAAAATCTCGACGAACGCCAGCAAATCCTCGATATACTCTGCCGACGGCTCGCCGAGATCCGAACACCGCCGCTCGAAATTCGCGAAGACCTCGAGAATGCGACGGTGCTCGTCACGGAGTATGGAGAGCGATCCGCTCACGCGGCACTCTTCTCCATCCGTCGTTTCGAGAGCAGCGCCGCACCGAACGCCCCGGCCATCTCGGGCTGCGCCGCGCAGTTGATTTTCACGTTGAGCGCTTCTTCTAACGCGCGAATCATTCCGGCCTGGTAGCCCATGCCGCCGACGAGCGTCACCGCTTCTTCGATGCCGATGCGTTTAACCAAGAGCACCGCGCGTTCGGCGAGCGACTGATGCACGCCGCGCAAGATGTTCTCGCGCGTCTCACCACGGCTGACGTGATTGATGATCTCCGATTCCGCCAAGACCGCACAGACGCTCGAGATCGCGACCGGATTCTCGCCGTTCATCGAGAGATCTCCGACCTCGGCGAGTTGCGTTTCGAGATATTTCGCCGCACGTTCGACGAAGCCGCCGGCACCGGCCGCGCATTTTTCGTTCGACTTGAATTCGCGCACCCGCCCACCGGGTGCGATCTTCACCGCGCGCGAACTCTGCGCGCCGATATCGAGCACGCAGCGCGTCTCCGGAAAGAGCGCCGCCGCACCGTAGGCCGCAGCGGTGACTTCGGTGAGTTGGAGATCGCGCTCGGGATAGCTCGAGCGCCCGAACCCGGTCGTCGCGATATAGCGGAGATCGCCGCGCCCCGCGCCGATGCTCTCCAGGGCTTCATCGACGGCACGGTCGACCAACTCGACCAGCGGCGGGCGCGTGCGTGTGGCACGGGCCACGAGTTGGCGCCCCTCCCGATCGATCAGCACGACCTTCGTGCTGCGCGATCCGAGATCGACTCCGGCGATAATTTCCATCTGCCTGCTCCTTTACGACGCGACGGTCGCCGACATGGCGTGTTCGAGTGCGAAGACCGCGGCGCCGATTGCGCCCATGTAATGCGAATCGGGGCTCACGTTGAGCGGTGCGCCGAGTTTCTCTTCGAGCATCTTCACCATACCGACGTTCAGCGAGACGCCGCCGGTGAAGGTATAGCTCGGTTTGAGGCCGACACGTCGCACCAACGCGATCGTTCGCGCGGCGATCGCGCTGTGAATGCCGCCGAGGATATCCTCGGTCTTCTTTCCCTGCGCGACGTACGACATAATATCGGATTCGACGAAGACCGTGCAGACGGTCGAGAGCCGAACCGGGTTGCGCGCTTGCAACGAGATCGCGCCGATCTCGTCGAGCGAGAGGCCGAGCGTCTCGGCAGCGGTCGAGAGAAAACGCCCCGTTCCCGCCGCGCACTTATCGTTCATCACGAAATCGACGACCTCGCCGTTCTGCACGCTGATGCCCTTCGCGTCCTGCCCGCCCATATCGATGACGGTGGAGGTCTCGGGGAAGAGCATGCTCGCGCCTTTGGCGTGGCAGGTAATCTCGGTGATCTGGAGATCGCCGAACGAGACTTTGAAGCGGCCGTATCCGGTGCCCACGACGCAGAGCACATCTTCGCGCGCGATGCCGCCGGCGGCGAGCACCGCTTCGTAGCCGCGCTCGCCGGCGCGCGTGATATTCGCGCCGGTATCGGTGAGCGCGCGCGCGACGATCTGCTTATTCTCGTCGATGATGATGCACTTGGTCTGGGTCGATCCGACATCGATCCCTGCTGCGTATTTCATACCGTTGCTCCCTCTCGCGTCGGGCGATGAGCGATCGATTCGAAGAACGCGTCGATGCGATTGCGCATCTGCGCCTCCGAAAAGTAACGTGGATCTTCAAGATCCGATTCCACCAATAGGGTGGGGATGCCGCGCTTGGTAAAGTACTCGCGCATATCGCCCTGCCCGGCCGAGAAGAGCCGACAGCTCTTCACCGAGTGGATGACGAGTGCGTTTGCATTCCACTCCTCGAGATAGCGCTCGATCTGTTCGTAGCGCTGGAGGAAGTTGCGATTGGTGAGGTTCCATTCCAAGAGATGGCGCGCGATCGATTCCAGCGGATGGTCGGGATCGTGCG
>JAJXVC010000279.1 GCA_021782295.1 bacterium
AGTAGCGACGCAACGTATCGCCGTCGATGCCGCGAATACCGCGGTAACGCAGGCGCGGTGTGATGGCGGCGGCACCGAAAGCGCGCTGGACGAGAATTGCGAGCTTGTGTGCGGTATCGAGTCCGTCGATATCATCGCTCGGATCGGCTTCGGCGAAACCGGCGCGTTGAGCATCGGCGAGCGCTTCGTCGAAACTCGCTCCCTGTTCCATCGTTCCGAGAATGGCGTTGCACGTGCCGTTGAGGACGCCGACGAAGCTCGCAATGGGATCGCCGGCGAGCGCTTCGTCGATCGTACGGAGGATCGGCAGTGCGCCGCCGACCGCCGCTTCGTATCGCAGGCTGACGCCTCGTCGAGCGGCGAGCGCGTGAAGGCGCGGCCCCTGCGAACCGATCAGCGCCTTGTTCGCGGTGACGACATGGCAGCCGCGTTCGAGGGCGCGTTCGACGAATTCCGCGGCGAGCGTCGTGCCGCCCATCGTTTCGACGACGAGGTCGATGCGACGGTCGGCGAGCAATGCGTTCGCCGAATCGATCAGCAGCGAGCGCGGGATGCCCTCGCCACGGGCGGTTGTAAGCGAGCGCACGGCGATGGCGTGGAGCGTATGCGCGATGCCGTGAACGCGCGGTTCACCGACGAGCACACGTTGCGCAACGCCGCCGCCGACGACGCCGCATCCGAGTATTCCGATTCCGATTGAAGCCTGCATGGGTCTGCCTCCTGGTGAGATGAGGAAAGCGACTGAGGATATGAAAACGCCCCCGTCGCTGTTGCGACGGGGGCGCCGAGTTCGATGGTGAGCGTCGAGCGCTCTACGTCATCGCAAATGGCAACCGTGCCGTCGCGCGCTTGGCGGAACAGCTAGTGGACATTCGCGATGCGAACGTGATCATGGCGTGCATGGTACCCCATGCGCGTGGATCCGTCAAGTGTAGCGATCTCGTTAACGAAATCGTGACGCGCGTAGAGCGCTCGCTTCGAAGGTGGCGACTCGATATTCGGCAATCCGGCAAGGACGCTATGCCGTTGGGTGTGGCTTCTCTGGAAAGGTACGTGGACACGGATGAGTATATCCTCGATTGCCTCCGCCTCGGCAGGGGTACAGACCGCCGTCAAGTCGCTGGTAGCGACGCAACACGAAGCGCAGTTGGAAGCAGCTGCCGGTATTCAAGACGGCGACGAAACCGTCGGGACCAACGTCAACCAGACTGCATAACGCCACTTCAACGGTTGGAGAGGACGCGGGCGCGATGAGCGTGCGCGTCCTTTGTTATTCCGTCGATCGATCGCGTATGCAGAGCCCGCTCGCGCTCGGCCGCAAGCGAAGCGTGCTGCTTGGAATCCCGGCATCTGCAAAGATCGATCGCAGATCCGCGCCGACACGACGAACATCTGCGCGCGCATCGAGCAACGCCAGCACCGTCGGCCCGGCGCCGGAGAGCGCGATGCCGCGCAGGCCGGGCGCGTCGTAGCCGAGCAGCGCGCGCAGACCGGGGATTTTCGCCGCGCGATAGGGCTGATGGATGCGATCCTGCATCGCTGCGCGCAGGCAATCGAGATTCCCCGATGCAAGCGCTGCGCCGAGCAATGCAGCTCGTTGAATCGAAAACAAGGCGTCATCGCGAGAATAGGTTTTGGGGAGCAGCGAACGCGCGTCGGCGGTGGAGAGATCGATTTGCGGGATCGTCAGGAGCGCAACGCTCTCGCGCAGCGCCGGCAATCGGATGTAGTTGCGCGCGTCGCAGGCAATCGTCGTTCCGCCGTAGAGCGCGGCGAGCGCGTTATCAGGGTGCCCTTCGATCTCGCAAGCGAGTCTGCCGATCTGCAAGCGATCGACGCGATTTCCCGTCGCCCGTTGCGCGATTCCCAGCGAGAGAACCGTCGCCGCCGCGCTCGAACCGAGGCCGGCACCGAGCGGAATTCCGTTGTCGATCTCGATGCGCACGCTGGGGAGCGTACCGATCCGTCGCATCGCGCGCTCGATCGCTTCGTTCAGGCCGTCGTGCGTCGGGGCATAGAGGCCAGGGGAAAAATGCAACGAGAAGCGACGCGCAGGCGCTACGTTCGCCGTCATCTTTGCCGAGAGCGCGATCGCGACGGCGTCGAATCCGGGCCCGAGATTCGCGCTGCTCGCCGGAGCGCTCGCGTGAAAGCTACGCGCCGACATCGCGACGGTCGGCGATGCGCAGACTCGCATCGCTATCTTTGAGTACGTGCCCGGTCAACACGGCAACGACGTCGTCGCTTGCGGTGATGATTCCGGTAGCGCGCAATCGCATGATGCCCGCGAGCGTCGCCGCCGATGCCGGTTCGCAGCCGATCCCCGCGGCGCCGATTCGCGCCTTCGCTGCATCGATCTCATCATCGCTCACGGCGACGGCGGCTCCATGCGAGGCGTCGAGTTCGGCGCGTGCTTTGCGCCACGATTTCGGCGCACCGACGGCGATGGCGCTCGCGATCGTATGCGGAACGACCGGTATCAGATCGGTGCGTGAGGTATAGAGGCGCACGAAGGGCGCAGCGCCTTCGGCTTGCACGACGGCGATGCGCGGCAGACGTTCGATCATCCCGAGCGCGAGCGCTTCGCGAAAACCCTTGCCGATTGCACTGGAGTTGCCGAGATTGCCGCCGGGAACGACTACCCAATCGGGTACGCGCCACGATCGCGCCTCGAGCATTGCGAACGCGGTGCACTTCTGCCCTTCGAGCCGGTATGGGTTGATCGAGTTGACGACCGCCGCATCGCCATCGGTTCTCGCGGTGAGTGCGGCGAGGGCATCGTCGAACGATCCCTCGACCTCGACGACGCGTACGCCGTAATCG
>JAJXVC010000025.1 GCA_021782295.1 bacterium
GTAGATCTCTGCTTGGCGATAGAGCGGTAGGTGATCGCCGTACTTGCCGACGAGCACGTGGGCGAGCAGCCCCGGCCCGGCCATGCCGCGTTCGATCGGGCGCGTCGGTGCTGGCGCCTGCACGATCGTATCGCAGCGGGTGCACGCGAGCTTTGGGCGCACGGTGCGAATCACTTTGAAACGCACCGGTTCGAGTTCCAGCATCTCGGAAACGTCGTCGCCGAGATGCGCGAGTGCACCGCCGCAATCGGGGCAGACTTCCTCGCACGGCATGATAGTATTCGTTTCGCGCGCGAGATGCGCGGGGAACACGCGCCGCGGTTTTTCCGCGTCCACAGCGGGCGTTGCTTTACCCTGCTCGGCCAGTTCGCACGAACGCTGCGCAGCGGCGCTCTCAAGCTGCTCGACCCACAACTCCAACTGCTCGATCTGCTGCTCGCGCTTTTCGCTGCGTTTCCCAAACTGCAGGCGGCGCAATTTGAGAATCTGCAGTTTCAGTGTTTCGATTTCCACCGAGTAGGAAAGCAGTTGCGCGTCCTTGGTGACGAGTTGCGCGTGTTGTTCGTGCAGCAACGCTTTCAGTTCCGCGTGGCTCAACCGGTCGAGATTGGGGAGCGTCGCGTTCGCTGAATCCATGCATTGATTGTACGCGATGTATGTGCGGAGTTCAACTGTTTCGCGTGATCATATCACGAAATGAAACACGCGCAGCGCGTTATTCACTCACGCCTCGATGAGCGGTGCAGCGGTGCGCACCGGATGTCGCCAATCAATTCCCTCCAGCAACATCGAGAGTTGCGCCGCGCTCAGCGATACGCTGCCGCTATGTGCTTGCGGCCAAATAAAACGCCCGCGCTCCAAACGCTTGGCCATCAAGCAAAGACCCGTGCCATCCCACCACAACACCTTAAGCAGATCGCCACGCCGTCCGCGAAACACGAAGAGGTGCCCGCAAAACGGGCTGCGCACCAGCGCGTTCTGCACCAGAGCGCTTAAGCCAGTGAAGCCTTTGCGCATATCCGTCACGCCAGCAGCAAGCCAAATGCGCGTGCCAGTTGGCACACTCGTCGGCGCAACGCTCATCGCTGCAACTCCGCAACCAGCGCGCAGATCAGCCCGGCGTCCAATGCACTGGTTTCGATCCGTAGCATTGCGCCGGAGGCAAGCGTCAACTGCACGACACTCAAGGCGCTTGACGGTGCGCCGGAGGATGAGTGCGGATGCGGTGCAGCAGTGATCGTCACCGGGAGAAACGTCGCGCTC
The DNA here is from genome assembly GCA_021782295.1 of bacterium. Next base: position 1,264 of record JAJXVC010000025.1, read on the forward strand.
GACGCGGCGGGACGAGCACGCGCTGTCGGCTCCGCGTTGAGTTTGCCAGCACGATAAAGCACTTGCCATTGATAGAGACTCGTGCGGCTCACACCCTGCTCGTGCGCGATCAGCAGAACCGATGCACCCGCGCGCAACGTGAGCTCGACGATACGGCGCTTCTCAGCGAGCGGCACACGGCGGTGGGATCCCCGCCGATGCGGCGATTTCGATACTTCCATGAAGACCTCGCGATGGTACGAATGTTTTCTCTATCATCGCGAACACCAGACTCCGAAAGCAAGACGGTCTGGAACAGACGGTTACTGCGTATCCGACCGTTGAACCGTTAAAGAATCCCCCTGCCCAGCCTAAATGTGACTAAATGGTGACTTTTTTTATAGGCCAAAAAGACGAAATCCGCCAAACGCTAGATTTGACGGACTTTTTCTGGAGCCGACGAGCGGACTCGAACCGCTGACCTGCTGATTACGAATCAGCTGCTCTACCAACTGAGCTACGTCGGCATGTGGAGACCGATCCCGGCTATTCTGCGCGACCCGCACGTTAGCCCTCCCGGTCGTGGAAGGTTCCTCGCTTCGCGTCCTCGTCGAGTTCGAGGTCGTCCAGCAGATAATAGACGATCTTGCGGTCGTCGAAACCGACCTTTGCCAGTCGCTTCCCGTCGATCTCGACGACCTCGTGAATGTGCCCGGGGACGCCGATGTAGCGGCGGTTCATCGGGCCGTACGTGGGGTCGCCCTCAGGTTTCGGCTTCGGGGTCGCCCGGACGCCCCGTAAGGGCGTCCGGTGACGATGCTCGGCCATGCTTATGGCTTCGGCGAGGCGAGACGGAACGCTTGGGCGTAGGTATGGCCGCCCTCCGGCCAACCGACCCAGATGTTGCCGTTGTGCGGATCGAAGGTGCCGGTATGCATGCCGCGCGCGATCTTGCGCTGCCCGATGAAGAGCGGCGTTCCGCCGCTGCGAATCGAGAAGAGCGTCAGCGAGGTGCCGAAGCACGCGAGCAACCGACGCCGCGCGCTAAAGCTGCATTGATCGACCTTCCCGGGAAAGCTCGCTTGGTGCAGCAGCTTGCCTTGCGTTGAATAGACGCCGAGCTTCCCGTTCTCGCCGATATCGATGATTGCGTCGTCGGCGGCATCAAAAATCAGCGGGTGGTTCCCCTTCAGCAAGGGCGTCGGCATGACGCGCTTGACGGAGAGCGTCGTGCCGTCGATTGCGGCGATCTCGCGCACGTCGGTGAGATTTTGGTAGAGCGTGTGCGTGCGCGGATTCACCGCGAGATATTCGAGTTTTTTCGCCGGCAGCGTGAGTGTTTTTAGCAGCGTCATCGAGCGTGCATCGATGACGTACAGATGCGATCCGTCGTCTTCATCGGCGTAGATGTGCTTTGTCGCCGGATCGTAAGCGATTGCGTCGACAGGGCCGCCGACGCGTACCGTGCGTAGAACGCGACCGGCGACCGGATCGACCTCGCTTACGCTCTTATCGGTTCCGTTGCCGGTAAAAACGTGACCGTTTTCGGGGTTCACCGCGACGCCGTGCAAGGGGCCGACGCGCACCGTGCGCAGCACCCGCTTGCTATCGGCATCGATCACGACGAGCTCACGCGCGCCGGAGTGCGCCGCATAGATGCGTCGGCGTTTCCCATCGGCGGTGAAATAATCGTAGTATCCCTTCCCGGGAACCTGCACTTTGGTCGAGGCCGCAACGATCGGCGGCGGTGTCATCATCGGCATAGTTGCGGGGTTCTCCCCGGCTGAAAACGAAGCCTCGTCGGCATGTTGGTAACCTTTCGAGGCAAGACGCCGCGGGTCGATCCGTCGGCCTTCGTCGCCCCAACCGCCGTTTTAATCGGCGATGTCGAAGTGGGCCCCGAATCGAGTATCTGGTTCGGTGCCGTCCTGCGCGGTGACAACGGCCCAATCCGCGTGGGAGCTCGCAGCTCCGTCCAAGATAACGCGGTCATTCACGTTACCATCGCCACGAACATCGGTGATGATGTGACGATCGGCCATGCGGCGGTCATGGAAGATTGCACCATCGAATCCAAAGCACTGATCGGCAGTAATGCCGTGCTGCTCAACGGCTGCACGATCGGCCGCGGTTCACTCGTCGCTGCCGGAAGCGTTGTCGGCGAGCGCGTGGTCGTTCCGGCGAACGTCCTCGTTGCCGGAGCACCCGCGAAGGTTAAAAAAGCGATTGAAGGCGAGGCGCGGCGTTGGATCGAGGTCGCGTCGGATGAATACATTCAACTCACGCGCGCCTACCGGTCCGAGGGCATCGGCGATCCCTCCGTGCACGAGGTGCATCCGAAGACCTAATGGAGTTTCTTCGCGACCGTATCGCTCGTTTTATCGCCGACGAAGGGCATCGTACGACCATCGACATTCACGGCGAGAACGCCGATGTCGCTGCAATTTCGTTGCGCGCGCGCGGCCAACAGATTTGGGTATCGGTCAGCGAAGACGACGACACGTTCTACGTCGTTGCAGCGATGCACGAACTGCCGCTGTGGGCTCGCGATGCGAAGCAGAATGCGGCGCTGCTGCTCGAGTTACAAGAATCGATGAAGGCGGTGAAATTTTATCCGTCACAGGATCGCACCGGCATCGTCGCTGCAGTCGAGCAGTTTTCCAGCTCTCCCGAAGAGTTCATGCAGCACTTTTGGAAGCTCGTCGAACTCGTCCGCGAGAGCGGGGCGAGCGCCGTGGCACGCATTCTCGACCGCACCGCGAGTAAATCGGCGGCAGAAAAATTTATTGACGCATTTATGCGAGGAAGCCGATGATCGAGGAAGTCGTTCGCGGCATCGAGGCCGCGCTCGACGAAGAGTGGCTGCTTCACGATCGCGACGATGATGAGGACGCATTCCGCGTTTCGTTTAAATGCGAGGGCGCGCGCTATTTTGCCATCGCCTATCGCGACGACCCAACGTTCGTCATGGTGGGATCGGGTTGGACGCTCCCCGACGATGTGGAATTTGCCGAAGCGATCGAACTCGCCAACCAACTCAACGCGCGCAAGAAGCTCGTAAAAGTTGCGATTTGGGAAGCGGAGCGCGACGTGCTCTTCACCATTGAGACGCTCGCGGCGACCGGTGACGAGATCCAGCAACACATGGAGCGCATTCTCGACGTCCTCCGCGAAACGGCGCAGAGTTTCTTTACCACGCTACGCGGCGACGAAGAACTCTAACCGACGAAGAAGATTTCGATCTCGTAGTTGTCGGGATCGACACAAAAGAGCGAGCGCGAGTTTCCGTGCGTCGCCGGCCCCGAAACCATATCAACCCGCGCCGCGCGCAGGCGGTGCGCCCACGCATCGACATCCGCTGCCGTTCCCGCCTCGAACCCGAAAGAGAACTTCCCTCGCTCCGACGGCGGGCGTTCTTTGAGCTCCAACGTAAATGCGGGCCAGCGTACCGTCACGGTATCGGCGATGCGTTGGGTTGGGAGGCCGAGGACGTCGCGGTAGAATCGCTCGGAGGTCTCGATATTCGAGACGCCGAGTACCAACCGCGTGAGCGTCATGGCAGACGTCGCGTTCATAGGCGGGCGATTCTATGGGGCCGGGTAGTTCGCCTCGTCGCCGTACGGCTGGAAGAGCGTGTACTCCGCCTCGAAACGGAGGTTCACTTTCCCGGTCGGGCCGTTCCGGTGCTTAGCGATGATGAACTCGGTGAGTTCGGCGTCGGCCGCCTCCTTGTTGTAGTAACCCTCGCGATAGAGGAAAGCGACGAAGTCGGCTTCCTGTTCAAGCGAGCCGGAATCGCGCAGGTCGGCGAGCATCGGGCGCTTTTCGTTGCGCGTCTCGACGCCGCGGTTGAGCTGCGCGAGCGCGATAATCGGCACGTCGAGATCCTTCGCAGTTACCTTGAGCGTCCGACAGATCTCGCTAATCTCTTCGTTGCGGTTCATCTGTCGTTGCATCGAGCTCGGGTGCAAGAGCTGTAGGTAGTCGATAAAAACCGCGCCGAGCCCACGCGTCGCCTTGAGCCGCCGACAACGGCTGCGCAGTTCGCTCACGCTCAAACCACCCGAATCATCGAGGTAGATCGGCAGCGCATCGAGTTCGTCCATTACCTTCGGAATGCGCCCCCAATCGCGATCGCCGATATTACCGCGTCGAATATCGTGCATCGAGATGCGCACCGTTGCCGAGAGCAGGCGCAACACCAACTCGCTATTCGACATTTCGAGCGAGAAGAACGCAACCGGCTGCCCCGCGCTGCGCGCCGCCGCCATCGCCATGTTCAGCGCAAAGGAGGTCTTGCCCATGCCGGGGCGTGCCGCAACGATAACGAAATTTCCGGGCTTGAAACCCGTCGTGATGGCATCGATATCGGGGAATCCCGTCGTCACGCCGCTTAACTCGCCACGTCGATAATAATACTCTTCGAGTTCGTCGAGCGCGGGCTTCATCAGCGAGCCGACATGAGCGAAATCCCCGCCCATCTGCCGCTGACTGATCGAGAAAATCATCTGTTCGGAGCGATCGATCGCGCCTTCGACATCCTCTTCAGCCTCGAAGCCGGTCTGCACGATCTCGGTTCCGGCGTGAATCAACGAGCGCAGCGTCGATTTCTCGCGCACCAGCTTCGCATAATAGGCCGCCGAGGCAGCAGTTTGCACCGAATTGACCAGCGTGCCGAGAAAGGCCGGGCCGCCGACGCGTTCGAGCGCTCCACGCCGTTTCAGTTCCTCAGCGAGTGTGATGCGGTCGAGCGGTTCGTTTCGTTCGTAGAGCGCGAGCAGCGCCGAAAAAATCGTTTCGTGGGCGTGAACGTAGAAATCGCTCGCGCGCACGATCTCCGTTATCGTTCCCATGATCTCGCGGTCGATTAGTACCGAGCCGATACAGACGCGCTCCGCGTCGACGTTCTGCGGTGGGATGCGTTCGACGGTGCGAGCGAGATCGGGTTGCGCGAAACTCATGGCCTGTTAGTTCCCGCGGGAGGCTGTGGAACGCTTGCGAGTCTTAACCGAAACGGGGCTCTTTGTTGCGAACAACTTCGGCGCACGCTTGATGCGAAGGGCGCGCAACACCTCGCCGATATCGTGCGCCGCGACGACATCGATCCCCGAGAGCCGCGCATCGATCTCGCGTGCATTCTCCGCCGGCAGAACGATGGCGCGCATGCCCGCCTGACGCGCGGCGTAGAGTTTCTCGACGACGCCGCCGACGCCGCGCACCTTTCCCGCCAGCGAAAGTTCGCCGGTCACCGCGACATCCTGCGGGAGCGGCACACGCGCGAGTGCGGAGTAGAGCGCGAGCAAAATCGCGAGCCCCGCGGAGGGGCCGTCGATATTTCCGCCGCCGATCACGTTGACATGCAGGTCGAAGTCGGCGGGGTCGGTGCCGAGCAACGAACGCAGTACGCTGCCCGCGTTAAAGACCGAGTCGCGCGCCATCGTTCCGGCGGTCTCGTTAAAACGCACGCTCCCCTTGCCCGGCGCCGAGGCGGGGAAGGCGAGTGCCTCGATTTCGATGAGGCTGCCGACGTGGTGGAGCACCCCTAACCCGAAGGCTTTGCCGATCTCGCGGCGCGCGCGCGCGCGTGCCGGCGTATGGGCGACGAATCGGCCACTACGCAGCACCGCTTGCAGATCGTCCTGCGCGATCGTGACGTGGGCGGGGAGCGCATCGGCGCGTCGCTTCCCGGCGCTGCTCCGTGCGAGCGCCACGCCGTAGGCGTCGGCGACGAGTTGCACCGCCTTGCGCCCCTCGATGGTGTAGGTCGCGATCTGCTGTGCGATTCCGCGCGCTGCCGTCGCGCCGAGCCGCCGCATCGCTGCCTGCGCGATGGTAACGATCTGGTTCTGAGTGAGCGGCGAAAAATAGAGCTCGGCGCAGCGCGAACGAATCGCCGGGTCGATCTCGTCGGGCTCGCGCGTCGTCGCGCCGATGAGAATGAAATCGGCGGGCGCGCCTTCGCGAAAGAGGCGCTTCACGTACTCCGGCACGTTGGGCGCACTCTCGTCGAAGTACGATGATTCGAAGTGCACGCGTTTATCTTCGAGCACTTTGAGCAGCCGTGTCTGCAGCACCGGGTCGAGCTCGCCGATCTCGTCGATGAAGAGCACGCCGCCGTGCGCGCGCGATACGAGCCCCAATTTCGGTTCGGGGATGCCGCTCTCGGCAAATTCGCGGCGGCTGCCCTGATAGATCGGATCGTGCACGCTGCCCAAGAGCGGGTTGGTCGTCTCGCGCGGATCCCAGCGCAACGTCGTGCCGTTCGCTTCGACGAAGGGTGCGTCTTTGGCAAACGGCGCGTAGGGGCGCGCTTTCGCGGCCTCTAAGGCCAGCCGCGCGGCGGTCGTCTTGCCGACGCCGGGCGGGCCGTAGAGGATGACGTGCTGCGGATAGGGCGAGGAAATTTTGGCGATGAGCGCCGCGACCGCTTCATCCTGCCCGACGAGATCGCGCAGGTGCGCCGGACGGAGCCGCGCCATCGCATCGATCGCGAGTTTTCGCGACGAAAGCGCATCGAGTTCGGCGAGTTTCGCCTGCGTCGCCGGCGTCTCGGGGCCGCCGTCTTCGCGCAGCGCTTCGATCTTGAGATCGTTGAGATAACTCTGGTGGCGCGCGCTCACTTTTTCGTTGACCTTGCGATCGATCGCATCTTCCACCGATCGCTGCGCAAGCAATTCGGCGAGCGCCTCTTCGATCTCGGCGATCGCCTTGCGTTGCGCGGTGCGCGTCGTCACGCGTTCGAGCGTCGGATCTTCGAAGACCAAACGCCCGAGCGCACAGAGGCGATCGGGCAGTGAGGCCGAGCGAAGGAGCTTGAGCGCGCTGACTTTTCCGGCGCGCAGGACGACCTGATCTTGCCCGATCGCTCCGGCGAGAAGATCGAGCAGTGCGCCGACGTGGCGCAGCAGCTCTTCCTCAGCGCCGACGCGCCGTCGGAGGCGTCGCTCGGTGCGCGTATCGGCGCCCGACGCCATCTCGTTGCGCTTTCGGTTAGGCCGCGACGACGCTCACGGTGCCCTTCGCGGTGACGTTGCGATGCAACTTAATTTCCACCGGGTAGGACCCGAGCGCCTTGATCTGCGCCTTGATCTCGATTTTGTGTTTGTCGACGGCGACGGCGAGTTCACGTTCGAGCGCCTCGGCGACATCGGCGTTCGTCACCGCTCCGAAGAGCTTGCCGTTACCACCCGCCTTTGCGGGAACCGCGATCTTCGCTTCGGCGATGCGTGAGGCGAGCGCCTCGGCATCGGCGAGCGCACTCGCTTCGCGTTTCGCTGCGGCGGCGCGCTGCTGTCCGAGTTGCGCGATCGCACCTTTACTCGCTTCGGCGGCGAGGCCGCGCGGCAACAAGTAATTGCGACCGTAGCCCTCGGCAACCTCGACCACATCGCCGGTCTTCCCGAGCGACTTGACATCCTGAGAGAGAATAACTTTCACTACGTCTCCGCCTAGTCTGCAACGAAGGGGAGGAACGCAATGACGCGCGCGCGTTTGACGGCGACGGTGACCATGCGCTGATGCTTCGAGCACGCGCCGGAGATGCGGCGCGGAACGATCTTGCCGCGCTCCGAGACATATTTACGCAGACGGCTGACGTCGCGATAGACGACATCAACAGCCTTCTCGATGCAAAGCGAGCAAGGTTTCTTTTTTGGACGGCGATCTTTCGTCGCGCGTTTCACTTTCGTTTGGGTAGACATCGGTTCAGCCTTTCGTTCGCAGATCTGGTGATCCGCAGCCACGCCGCAGGGAAGCCTCAAACTGACTCAACCGAATGACTCCTCTGGACGCCGGATGCAGACCCGGACGACCCTGACCTCTAGCGGCAGGGCAAGAGCGTTCGTGCGAAAACGCACGCACAGGTGCCCGTGAGGGCAACCCGGAGAGTCTACCACCCCCGCGGGGGCTCGGCAAGCGATGAAGGGCGACCATGGGGGCATCTTTGCACCGCTCTGTGCCACCAGGGTGGCCGAGTGCGGGGGAAGCCCGGCGCGCTAGGGGGCGGCACTCCAGAGGGCGGGGCGGCGCTCCCACCAGGGCTGTGCCCGCTCGAGCTGCCCCGCGAGCGCAAAGAGCGTCGCCTCGTCGTTGCGGCGGGCGGCAAACTGCACGCCAACCGGCAAACCGTCGGCGCTCCAATGCAGCGGCACCGACATCGCCGGCTGCCCGGTCAGGTTGAAGACCGGCGTCGAGGGGAGCCAATCGAACATTCGTCCCGCGATCTCGCGGGCGGCTCTGCCGATGAGCGCCGGTGCCCGCAGCCGCGTGAGCACCCCGATCTGCAGCACCTCGGCGCGCGAAAGCGCGAGTTCGCCGATCTTCACCGGTGGCGCCGCGAGCGTCGGCGTCAGCACGACGTCGTAGCGTTCGAAGAACGTTTCGTAGGCGGCGCTGAGTTTTTGTTGGTCGGCGACGGCGGTGGTGAGTTCGTCGAGCGCGATCGTGCGAGCGATTGCGAGCATCGCCGCGGCGATCGGTTCGAGATCGCCGCCGCGCACGCGCTGCTGCGGCGTCGGATTTCCGGCACCGAGTATCCAGCCGAGGTTGCTGGCGAAAAGCAACAGCAACGCGTACGACATTGCCGCATAATCGATCCCGCTCGGTTCGTCCTCGACGACGTGATGGCCGAGCGCGGTGCAGAGCGACGCTGCGGCATCGAGTGCAGCGCGCGCATCGGCGGAGTAACCGTGCCCGAGCAACGGCCCGCGAATCACCGCGATGCGCAGCGGCCGTGGATCGCGCGCGACTTCGGGAAGAAAGCGCGGGCCGTCGTCGGAGCGCACGACATCGAGCATCGCGGCGCTATCGCGCACGCTGCGCGCGATGGCGTGATCGATGTTGGCGTGGCCGACGACACCACCGACGCCGGGCGTGCGCCCCCGGCTCGGCTTGAGCCCGAAGAGCCCGGTGCAACTCGCGGGAATACGAATCGAGCCACCCATATCGTTGCCGTGCGCGATCGGCACGACGCCCGCGGCGCAGAGCGCGGCGCTGCCGCCGCTCGAACCGCCCGGCGTGCGCGTGAGATCCCACGGATTGCGCGTCGCACCGAAGAGCACGGTTTCGGTATACGGCGAGAGCCCGAATTCCGGCGTCGTCGATTTCGCGAAAACAACGGCCCCGCTTCGTTTCACACGACGGAAAAATTCGTGATCTTCAGTGGGGATGTATCCTGCGAAATAGCGGCTGCCCATCGTCAACGGAAGCCCGGCAAGCGGTGGGCCGAGATCCTTGGCAATGAAGGGAACGCCGGCGAAGGCGCCGTCGCGCGAGCTACGTTCTGCATCGACGCGCGCATCGTCGTAACGCCGCGCCGCAATGGCGTTGAGCTGTGGGTTCACCCGTTCCGCGCGTGCGATCGCTTCATCGAGCAGCTCGCGCGGCGTCACCTCGCCCGCGCGAACGGCACGCGCCATCTCGAGAGCGTCGCTACGCTCGTAGAATGCGGAGATGCTCATAGCGGGCTCTTGCGATGGCACGCGTCGCTTCCCTTCCGTTGCGCCGACGTAGGAGCGCATACGCCCGCCGACTTCGAGGCGTGCGCGGCGATGTGGGCGGACCCGCGCGTGACGCGGCATATCGGCGCGCCCTCGACGCGCATGCAAACCTGGGCGCGCATGCGCGGCTACGTCGGGTTGTGGGATTTCTTAGGCTACGGATATTGGGCGATTGAAGAACAACGCACGCAGCGCTTGATCGGCGAGATCGGCTTTGCCGATTTTCATCGCGAGATCGCGCCATCGCTCGAAGGGATTCCCGAGGCCGGCTGGGCGTTGAGCGCCGATGCAAGCGGAAAGGGTTTCGCCACCGAGGCGCTTCGCGCGATCCTCGTGTGGGGCGACGAGCATCTCCCCGCCGACCGAAGCATCTGCATCATCACTGCGCAGAACCATGCCTCGATTCGGGTCGCCGACAAGTGCGGCTATGCGCGCTTTCAGCCGGCGATGGTCGACGACGCGGAGCTGTGGTTCTTCGAGCGCTATCGCTTCGGAAGCAACCGCTAGCGACTACATCAGTCGTCGATAGCGTTGTCGCGGCGGCGGCTCTTGCAGCACTTCTCCCACCGCGACAAATCCGCTCCGTCGATAGAGCTCGCGCGCGGGGTCGTTGCCGACGATCGCCTCCAACTCGACATGCGATGCCCCACGCGCGGCCGCCCAATCGATCACCGCGCGAACGAGCGCATCGCCGATTCCGCGTCCGCGCGCCTGCGGCGCCACCCAGAGCGAGAGCAATTCGACACCATCGGGAGCGATCGTTTCCGCGCTCACCATTCCTGCCGGTGCGCCATCAATCTCCACGATCGCATTGAACGGCACCTCGCGAAGGCGCCCGCGCCAACGCGCTTCATCGGCATCCTCCCAATCGCGAAGGCTCGCACAGAATGCCTCGGGTGATTCGCGCAACGCTGCTAACCGCAGATTGCGCCAGCGCTCCCAGTCCTCATCGGTGATGAGACGCAGATGCATCGGTGCAAGCGTTGCGAGGATATGCGTGCACGCAGCCGATACGCCGTCGCCGGTGACCTTCGCTGCGACCTGCGCGCAGCGCTCGCGCATGGGAACATCGCTCATCAGGCGTTCGAGTGCCTTCACCACCCGCTCCGCGCGATATTTTCGTGCCGGGATTTTTATCGCCACGCCGAGCGCGACCGCACGCGCTGCGTTATCGAACTGGTCGTGCGCCATCGGACGAATCAACTGCGGCACCCCCGCTCGTAACGCCTGGCTGAGCGTGCCGATACCGCCGTGATGAACGAACGCTGCGACGCGCGGTAGTAATGCACTAAACGGCACATAGGAAACGTGCAACACATTGGCGGGAAGGTTCTGCGGAATCTGCTCGGCGACGTGCGTGAGGAGAATGCCGCGCCGTCCGCTGCGCCGGCACGCTTCAACCGACTCCGCAAAAAACGCATGCGAGGCCGCGGTCGCCGTGCCCGCGGTGAACGCGATCGGCGGCTCGCCGCTTTTGAGAAAGGCTTCCAGCGCTGCCGGAAGTTCGTCGGCATCGCCGTCGTACAACGGGAATCCGGTGAGCGTGAGCTTTGCGGGCCAATCGCGCTCGCGCAGCGCAAACCACGGTGGAAAGAGTCCGACGAGCGCATCGGTTTCGTGAATCCAGCGATGGAACGGGCGATCGACGGGCGGTAACGCACGAGCGACACGGCGTCGATTCACCGCTCGCTCGATGGTCGGGCCGATTACCAATCGATCGGCGAGATACCACACCGCGCGACGGAGCAGCCCTTGCACGCCGCGCAGCGCCGCAGTGAAGCCGTCGGCACGCGTGACGTCGCTGCCGCCGCGCAAGACCGCGGGCTGCAGATGGATGCTCGCGCACGGAATACCGTAGATTTCCGCAACGGCGCGGGCACCAAACGCGAGCGCGGAGTTCACGATGATGCTCTCGCCCGGCACGATCTCGGCAACAAAGGCATCGAATATCGCCGGGTTCGCCTCGTCCATCGCTTCGGCGATGATCTTGAGGCTGCGCAGGGGATGATTGAGGTCGGGTTTTTTCAGAAAGCCGAGATACTCTTCGGCAGTACCGATCGAGCGAAACGGTAGGCCGGCGCCTTCGACCGCCGCGGCAAAGATCTCATTCGCGAAAAACCGCACCTCATGCCCGCGGCGTTGGAACTCACGACCAATGGCAACGAACGGCAGAATATCGCCATGCGACCCGGCGGGAGCGATCAAGACTCTCATGCAGGATCCTTATTCCAGGTCGCTGACCGCGGCGCCCATGCCGCGACAGATTTCCCACAGGAGAATAAGCCGTGAA
>JAJXVC010000280.1 GCA_021782295.1 bacterium
CCAACCGCGATGTCGCGCGCGTCCTCAACGCGCGCACCTACGCGCAGGCCGAGGCGCTCGGGCTCGACGACGTCATCACGATCTGCTCGACCTGCACCGGACATATGCGCGCGGCGAACAAAGAGCTACGCGAGAGCGAGGAGCACATGGCGCAGGCCAATGCGATCCTCGGAAAATTCGGCGCGAACTATAAAGGCAGCGTCACCGTCCGTCACCTGCTCTGGCTGCTCATCGACGACATTGGGCTCGACACGCTGCGTTCGATGGTCGTGCGTCCGCTCAACGGCCTCAAAGTCGCTCCCTTCTACGGTTGCCATATCATTCGCCCCGAGTCGGTGAACGGTTGGGAATCGGCGCGTCACCCGCATTCGCTCGAAGACGTCATCGTGGCGCTCGGCGGCGAAGCGGTCGATTATGCCGGCAAGACGCGTTGCTGCGGCTTCCACGTACAGTTAGAGAAAGACGGCATCGCATCGTCGATGGTCGGACAGAACATGCGCATGGCCAAGGATAACGGCGCCGAGGCGGTGATCACGCCCTGCCCGCTCTGCCACCTCGCGCTCGACGGCTACCAGGCCGACGCCGCTGCGCGTTGGGGACGGACCGATCTCCCGGTCTTCCATCTTCCGCAGCTCGTTGCGTACGCGCTCGGCGTGCCGGCGGAGAAACTCGGGCTCAACAAGCATCTCATCGATCCCCGCGACGTCATGGTCTCGCGCGATCTGATTAACTAGCAAGCCCGATATCAAGAACACGCCGCCTTCGGCTTCCCGCCGAGGGCGGCGTTCTTTTTTGCTCCGCGGCGCGAGCAGCCGGGAGCCCGGGCGCGATGTCGAAACGGTGGGGATGATCGCCGCTCATGCCGTCACCGCCCACCCGCAGATCGACGCGGAACTCGCCGAACTCCAGGCCGCTGCGCCGCGATGGGCGCGCTTACCCGTTCTCGCGAAGGTTGCGCTCTTGGAGGATTGCCGCGACGGCGTCTACACCACGCGCGAGCACTGGGCTGAGGCCGCGATCGAGGCCAAGGGGCTGCGCGGCACGGGCCTCGAGGGCGAGGAGTGGCTCAGCGGGCCATGGGCGCTGCTCTACGCGCTCAATCGCTACATTGCGACCCTGAAGGGTATCGCCGCGACCGGATCGCCGCCGCTCCCGGCGGGACGGATCCGCGCCGGAAGCGAGGGGCGCAGCATCGCGCAGGTCTTCCCGAACACCCCCTACGACCGCTTGCTGCTCAACGGCATCAGCGCCGAGGTCTGGATGGAGCCCGGCATCGCGCCCGCCGAGATTCCGGCGACGATGGCGACCTGGTACCGCGAGTCCGACCGGAAGCCCCGCGTTGCACTCGTCCTCGGCGCCGGCAATATCGCCGCGATTCCGCCGCTCGACGTGCTCTACAAGCTCCTCGCCGACGGCGCGGTCTGCATGCTGAAAATGAATCCCGTCAACGATTATCTCGGTCCGATCTTCGAACGCGCCTTCGCACCGCTCGTCGACGAAGGCTATCTCCGCTTTGCCTACGGCGGCCCGGAGGTGGGGCAATATCTCTGCGCTTCAGCGGCGATCGACGAGATCCATATCACCGGAAGCGATGCGACGCACGACGCGATCGTCTTCGGCCTCGGCGAGGATGGCGCGGCGCGCAAGCGCGCCGGCGACCCCATCCTGCGAAAACCGATCACGAGCGAGTTGGGGAACGTGAGCCCGACGATCGTCTTTCCCGGCGACTGGAGCGCCGCCGATTTTGCATTTCAAGCCGAGAATATCGTCACGCAGAAATTGCATAATAATGGCTTTAATTGCATCGCCGCGCAGGTGCTCGTTCTTCCGCAGGATTGGGAGGGCACGCCGCGCCTGATTGCGGCGATCGAAGAGGTACTCCGTCGGCTGCCCGATCGCCCCGCCTATTATCCCGGCGCGGCGAATCGCTGCGAGCGGCTCTCGCAGGTCGGCGAAGCGGTCGTCACCGCGGGGCGAAGCGGCGACGGCTATACCGCACGCACGATCCGTCGTGCCGTGCATTCCGACATGCAAGAGCCTGCGTTCGCGGTCGAAGCGTTCTCGAGCTTTCTCGCCTACGTCACGATCCCGGGGACGAGCGAACGCTACGCCGCCGATGCCGTTGCCTTTGCCAACGATCGGCTCCGCGGGACGCTCGGTGCAAATATCATCGTGCATCCGCGGAGCGAACGCGAACACGCGACGACGATCGAACGCGCCGTCGCCGATCTCCACTACGGATGCATCGCGATCAATGCGTGGTCCGGCGTCGGTTTTCTCCTGACGGAAACGACCTGGGGCGCCTACCCCGGACACACGCTCGCCGAGGTCGGCAGCGGCATCGGCGTCGTCCACAACAGCTTGCTCTTCTCGCGCGCACAAAAGAGCGTGGTTCGCGCGCCTTTCGCGCCCTTTCCACGCAGCCTCCTCGGCCTCGGCGGCGCGCTGCTGCCAAAACCGCCGTGGTTCGTTACCAATAAGACCGGCGCGAGGATCGGCCCGGCGCTCTGCGACTTCGAGTATCGACCCTCGCCGTTTGCGGCCCTTCGCGTCGCGCTGCTCGCGATGCGCGGCTGAGGGAACGCCTTACCGGAAGAGTCCGAGAACCGACTGAGCGTTCGTGTTGGACTGTGCCAACACCGAGGTGCCGACCTGTACCAGCACTTGCAACTTCGTGAATTGCGTCGTCGCCTGACCGACGTTGAGGTCGCGAATCGACGATTCCGAAGCCTGCAGGTTGACGGCCGCGATGTTGGCGTTGTTCGCGTCTTCGTTGAGGCGGACGACGACTGCACCGAGGAGTGCCTGC
>JAJXVC010000281.1 GCA_021782295.1 bacterium
GCTACCCGTCGATCTCGGTGAGGTTCTCGAACGCATCACCGATGGTTTCTTTGTGCTTGACCGCGAGATGCGCGTTCGCTTCATGAACGGTGAGGCGAAACGCCTTTTGGGGGCGGTCGGACGCGATGTGGTTGGGGTGTTGGTACGCGATCTCTTCCCGACCTTCGCGAACTCGATTTTCGAAGAGCAGTATCAGAAGGCGCTCGATACCGGTGCTCCAACGGCGTTTGTCGCGTATTCGCTGACTTCGTATCTCTGGTTCGACGTCCAGGCCTTTCCCGCGCCCGACGGGATCTCGGTTTATTTTCGCGACGTCACCGAGCGGGTCGAGGCCGAGCGCGTCATGGCCGAGCGGAGCAACCAGCAGGCTGCGCTCATCGAATTCGGCCGCCTCGCACTCTCGCAAGCCTCGCTCGCGCGTGTGAGCGAGGATGCATTGGAGTTGCTCTGCACCTACCTCGACACTCACGCTGCTGAAATGTATCGTTATCGCCCCTCGCTCGACCGCTACGAACGCGTCGGCGAACTCGGCGAAGCCGTTGCCGCTCCGATCTCCGACGGCGAGACGCTCGATTTTGCCGGCTCGGCGCAGATTCGGCGCGCCGAGGCGATCGTCGTCGAGGATCTTTCAGAGGATTCCCCGCTCCTCGATGCGCGCGCACGAATGGCGAAGGGAATCCAGTCCGTTGCCTGCATTCCGATCGGCACAGAAAGCGAACCGATCGGAATGATCGTGGTCGGTAGCCCGCGCGCGAACTATTTCGATGAATCGCGGCAGCGCTTCATCGAGAGCGTCGCGACCACGATTGCCGAAGTTTTCCATAGCGCGCGCGCCACCGCACAGACCCGCGAAATTCTCGACAGCATTACCGACGCGTTCGTCGCAGTCGATAAAGCGATGCATATCATCTACGTGAACGAGCGGCTGGCCCAGTTTTACCACGCGAAAAAAGACGTACTCATCGGACGTCCGATGTTCGACTTTGTCGAGCCTGCGTCACAGAGTATGGTGCGCGCTGCCTTTGAAGAAGCGCTCGCAACCCGTAAGCCGGTAACGTTGGAGTTGCGTTCGAGCGTCAATGGGCGGTGGTACGATATGCGGATTTATCCGTTTGCCGATGGGCTGGCCGGATATATTCGCGATATCACCAATCGAATTAGAAGCGAGCGCGAAATCCGCGAACTCAACGCGACGCTCGAACAACGGGTCGCCGAACGAACGGTGCAACTCGAGGCGGCGAATAAAGAGCTCGAGGCTTTTGCCTATTCCGTCTCGCACGACCTACGAGCACCGTTGCGTGCAATCGACGGCTTTAGCCAAGTCCTCGAAGAAGATTACCTCGCACTGCTCGACGATACGGCGCGGGGGTACCTCGGACGCGTGCGTTCGGCAGCTCGGCGCATGGCGGAATTGATCGATGCGCTCCTGCGCCTCGCGAAAATTGCGCGCGCACCGATTCACTATGAAAAAATCGACCTCAGTGAGATGTTCGCCGGCATCGTGGCGGAGATCCAAGTCGGCGAATCGGAGCGTCGCGTCGAGATCGAGATCGAACCCGGCCTGACCGCATACGGTGACCCGGCGCTCGTGCACGCGGCGCTTGGTAACCTTGTCGGGAATGCCTGGAAATTCACGCGAAAGACCGAGCATCCGAGAATCGGATTCGGGCGCGCCCCGTCAGGTGAATTTTTCGTACGCGATAACGGCGCGGGTTTCGACATGGCCTACGCCAACAAGCTCTTCGGCGCGTTCCAGCGCCTTCACGCCGCCGAGGAGTTCGAAGGGACGGGAATCGGCCTCGCCACTGTCGCACGCATCGTCCATCGGCACGGGGGTACCCTGCGGGCCGAGGGAGCGATCGGCCTCGGAGCAACATTTTGGTTCACGCTTCCAACGGAGGTTCCCACGTCATGAGTACCCCATACATCCTCCTTATCGAAGACAACGACGACGATATCGAGTTAACGAAGCGAGCCTTTGCGAAAAATCACATTCTCAATGAAATCGTCATCCTGCGCGACGGAGAGAAGGCGACGCAATTTCTCTTCGATAATAAATTTGATGGGAAGGGCACTCCGCAGTTTATTCTGCTCGACTTAAAATTGCCGAAAGTCTCCGGCCTCGAGCTCTTAGAGCGAATACGAAGTCACGAATCCACTCGGCTGATCCCGACCGTCATCCTGACATCGAGCAAACAAGATGAAGACCTGTTGGCAGGCTATCGACTCGGCGTCAATAGTTACGTTCGCAAGCCGGTGGACTTCAATGAATTCGTTGAAGCCGTCCGTCAGGTCGGTCTCTACTGGCTCGTCCTCAACCAGATCCCGCGTACGAGTCTATGAACGCCGGCCGCCCGCTTCGCGTCCTCTGCATCGACGACTCACCCGATGATGCAGATCTTAACGTGCTTGCGCTCGGAAGAGCCGGCTACCGCGTGGAAACCCAGCGCGCGGATCGCGAGGACGCGGCGCGGGAGGCGCTCGACCGTGCGAGTTGGGACGTCGTGCTCTGCGACTACTCGATGCCGAATTTCAGCGCGCCGGCGATGCTCGCGCTGCTCGCCGAACGCGACCTTGATATTCCGTGTCTGATCGTCTCCGGCGCAATCGGTGAAGAAGCTGCTGCCGAGGCGATCCGTCTCGGAGCCTACGATTACATCTTCAAAAATAACCTCAAGCGCCTCGGCCCCGCGGTCGATCGGGCCTTGCGCGATGCCGACTTGCGCCGCGCGCGACGCATCATCGAGCAGCAACTCCGCGCGAGCGAAACGCGCCTTCGCTTGTTATTCGAACAATTGCCGG
>JAJXVC010000026.1 GCA_021782295.1 bacterium
GCATCCTGCTGTTGGAGGAGATAGCCGAGCAGGAGATCCCCGGCGGTGACGGTCGCGTGCTCCATCTCCAAGCGCTCGAGCGCAGTCGCGAGAATCAGCACACCTGCAGGCAGAATATCGGCGCGCTGCGCTTTGACGCCTTCGAGTGCTCGACGTTCTTCGATGCCGAGCGAACAGAGGCGCGCGAACGTTGCCGCGAGCAGATCGTGCGTGAGTTCGTAGCGTTCGATCCGCCCGCGCTTCCCGCGAATCAGCGAGGCGGCGCTGGTCGCACTCCCGCCGACGAGCGCGATGCGCTCCGCACCGCGAAACTTTTCCAACGCCGCGAGCCGATCGCGAGCGAGCGTTCGCGCCTGCTCGACCGCTTCATCGGATACCGCACCGTTGCGACCCGCGAGTTGCGGCACCGCTTCGGTCAGTCGTACCGCGCCGATCTCCGCCGAGAGCGAACGCTCCGGGAGAACGCCGCTGCCGAGCGCGTACTCCGTGCTGCCTCCGCCGACATCGATTGCTCCGGTCATCGTTCCCGGGCTCGAGGGTAAGCTCGCAATCGCGCCGCGAAAGGATGCCGCCGCCTCTTCCTCTCCGGAGAGTACGCGCAGCGGCACGCCGGTAATGCGTTCGACCGCGCGCGAGAACGCTTCGCGATTGGTCGCGCGGCGCACCGCGCTCGTAGCGATGGCGTACAACCGCAGATAGTGGCCGCGAACGCTCCCGATATGCACGCGCACCGCTTCGAGCGTTCGCTCCATCGGTTCTTCGCCGAGCGATCCGCTCTCACCGACGCCTTCACCCAAGCGCGTGCCGATCGAGCGCTCGAGCGCGACGTGCGGGCGCCCCTCCGGTGCATCGGCGAGCAAAACACGCGTCGAATTCGTGCCGATTGAAACGACGGCGAGATAATCGCTCAAGGCTGTGGTGCGTCGCGTTTCTTCGGGACGAAGCGCCGCCGGCGCGTCGGAGGGTTACCGACTTCGCGCTCGGCATCCTCGTTTTCATCGCATTGGTGAAAGCGAATGAGTTGCTCTTCAAACGCCTCGTCACGCTGCAGCGGTATCACCCGCGCTTCCAACCGACGATTGCGCGAGAAGACCTCCAGTTCGATCTCCCGTTCGCTCTGCATCGCTCGTTCGAGCAATTTACGATAGAGGGCGACTTCGTTTTCGTTGATGCTCGCAAGCTCGCCGTTCTCTAAACGCACGAGCGCGCCGAGTGCATGAATCTGCACGACGGTTCCGTTCCGTTTTTCCGATTGGGTCAATGGACGTCGGAGGAGGGACGAGGCTCGACGAGGATCATGCGTTCGTTCGCTGCGAGCATCCGAAGGCGTTCGTGAATCTCGGGAATCGCGCCGCGGGCGGTGCGCAGGCGAGCGATGCGACGGCGCAATCGCGCATCGCGGCGTTCGTAACGGACGATTTGCGAGTGCGTTTGGTGCAGGTCGGATGATAACTTCACGTCGGTGCCGATGACGCGCGCAAACTGGGCCGCAACTAAAACGAAAAAGACCGACGCAACCGCGAGTGCAGTGAAACGTCGGGCGGAGCGGACGAGCGGATGGCGCGTCAGAGCTGAGATCACGTCATTCCGTTCGAGCTCGCGACGGCGTCGCGCCAGCTTCCCAGATGACGGTATTTTTCGTATCGCGCGTCGAGCAAATCGCGCAGCGAATAGGTTTCGAGCATGTCGAGCAGCGCCCCGACGCGGTCGAGAACGCGCGTTACCGTCTCCGCCGGATCGCGATGCGCTCCGCCGAGCGGCTCGGGAATCACTTCGTCGATAATCCCGAAACCGCGAAGATCGGCCGCAGTCAATTTCAAATGCGCGGCAGCTTCATCGGCTTTGCTCGCGTCGCCCCAAAGAATCGCGGCGCAGCCTTCCGGTGAGGCGACGGAATAGACACTGTGTTCGAGCATGAGCACGCGGTCGGCGATGGCGAGCGCGAGCGCGCCGCCGGAGCCGCCCTCACCGATGACGACGCAGAGCGTCGGAACCTTCAAGCCGGCAAAGACTTCGAGCGAGCGGGCAATCGCCTCGGATTGTGCGTGCTCTTCGGAGAGAATACCCGGGTCGGCGCCCTTCGTATCGACGAAGGTGACGAGCGGAAGGTTGAAGCGCTCGGCAAGTTGCGCGAGCCGCTCGCCTTTCCGATAGCCCTCCGGCGTCGACATCCCGAAATTGCGCGCCAGATTCTCTTTCATATCCCGCCCGCGTTGCTGACCGATCGCAACGATCGCGTGGCCGCCGAGACGCGCAAATCCACCGACGATCGCCGGATCGTCGCGGAACATTCGGTCGCCGTGCATTTCGTCGAAGGCGTCGAAGCCCGCGATATAATCCAGCGCGGTCGGGCGGCGGGGATGGCGCGCCATATGCACCTTCTCCCACGGCGAGAGCGAGCCGAAGAGCTCGGCGAGCAACTGACGATATTTGCCTTCGAGCGAGGCGATCTCGGCGGACATATCGATCCCTTTGCCTTCGCTCGCCGAACGAAGATCCTCGATCCTGCGCTCGAGTTCTAAGAGGCCTTTCTCGCGTTCGAGCAACGGGTTCATGCCGACAACTCCGCGCGGCGGCGACGTTCGCACCCGGCGCGCGCATACCCGAGGATGCGTTCGAGCGTCGGTTTGAGATTCGCACGCTCGACCACGCCGTCGATGTGTCCGCGTTCGAGCAAAAACTCCGCCGTCTGGAATCGATCCGGCAAACGCTGCCGAATCGTCTGTTCGATCACGCGACGACCGGCGAAACCGATCATCGCATTGCGTTCGGCAAGAATGACGTCGGCCTGAAATGCAAACGAGGCCGAGACGCCGCCGGTCGTCGGATCGGTCAGCACGGTGATAAACGGCTCGCCGCTCGCCTTGAGCCGGAGTACCGCAGCGGTCGTCTTCGCCATCTGCATCAACGCCAGCATACCCTCTTCCATCCGTGCACCACCAGAGGCGGTGAAAATCATACACGGCAGCCGGCGTTCGGTCGCCGCTTCAATGAGGCGTGTCAGGCGCTCGCCGACCACCGAGCCCATCGTACCACCACGAAAGTGAAAATCCATCACACCGAGGGCAACCTCGTGTCCCCCGATCTTTCCAAAGCCGCAGAGCACCGCTTCGTCCATGCCGCTCTTTTCGGCATCGGCGGCGAGCTTCTGCGGATAGCTCTTCTTATCGGTCCAGGCGAGCGGATCGGCTGGAAGAACGCCGCGCGCGATCTCTTCGAAGTCGCCGTCGACGAGCGAGAGCACGCGGTCGTGCGCCCGCATGCGGAAATGATGCGAGCAACGCGCGCAGACATCGAGGTTCGCCGAAAGGTCGGGGCGATAGAGGACCTCGCCGCAACTCGGACACTTCACCCACTGTGCCGCGTCGTCACGAACTTTGTCGCGATTGCGCCCGCCGCGCAGCCAATCCGCCATCGGCATCCTCTACGCTTTCACTCCCATCAGGCGCCGCCGGTAGAGCCGGCTCAATTGCTTGATGTAATTCAGAATTTCGCTTTGGTTGAGCTTCGATTCACCGACGATACGATCGGTAAAGACGTAGGGAACCTCCAGCGCCCGCCCATAGTGGGCTTTTGCAATCACCTCGAGGCCGATTTTGAAACCGATCGGATCGAGTTCGACGCCGGCGAGAGCCTTGCGCTTGACCAGGAAGAATCCACTCGTCACATCGACGATCGGCGTCAACGGACGCGCGAGCAGGCAAGCAACCCGCGAGGTAAAGATGCGCTTCGCCGGCCAGTTGGCAATGCCGCCGCCGGGAACGTATCTGCTCCCGACCGCAAGCCCGTACTCCCCGGATGCCAGTGCCTCCACCATCTTGGGGATGATGCGGATATCGTGGCTGAAGTCGGCATCCATCGCCCCCAGCGCCTGCGATTCCGGGCGCGCGAACTTCCAACCGTCGATCACCCCGCTGGAGAGCCCCATCTTTCCCGGCCGATGCAAACAACGCACGGGGAGCTCGGCGGCGAGCCGGTCGACGATATCGCCGGTGCCGTCAGGTGAGTTGTCGTCGACGACGACGATCTCACCATCGAGGTCGGCGGCACGAAAAACGTCGACGGCTCCCCGAAGGAGCCGTTCGATGCCACCGGCTTCGTTGTAGGTCGGGACGACGATAGTAAAGGGCAGGGCGCTCATATATCCTGCAATGCTACGACGTCGAGCGCAATTGTTCCGCCCCGTCCGGGCGCCGCGAGCGGCTGCGTTTACGAGCATACATCGCGGTATCGGCCTGTTCGATCAACCGTGCCGTATCGGTCGCATCGTTGGGGAAGAGTGCGACACCGACGCTGGCACCGATCGAGATCGCGCGGTCGCGCACCTGAACCGGGGTTTCGAGGGCTTCGGCGATGCGCAATTCGAGCCGCTCGATCGAGAGATCGGTCGCATCGCTCTGGATGACGGCGAACTCGTCGCCGCCGATCCGCGCGATGGTATCGGACGCGCGCACGACCCCATCGAATCTGCGCGCGACTTCCAGCAGCACTTCGTCGCCGACGCCGTGCCCGTATGCATCGTTGACCTCTTTGAAGCCGTCGAGATCGATATAGAACAATGCGACCTGCGCGTTCGAACGCGTCGCCCGCGTGATTTCGCGACGCAACGATTCGGCAAAATTGCTGCGATTCGGCAGTGAGGTGAGCGGATCGTAAAACGCGAGTTCGCCCATCCGCTTCACTTGAAGATCGCGCTCCATCGCCGAGCCGAGCAGCGCGGCAAGCAAGCGCATAAAATCACGATCGGCGTCATCGAAGCGCATCGCTCCGACACGCGCGCGTCGCGACTCGAAGGATACCGTTCCATAGGGAACTCCTTCGACCCAAATCGTCGCGAGCAATACGCTGCGCCAACCCTGCCAGTCGGTCGCCGGGTCGAGCCGCCAATTCCCGCCCTGCGTATCGTCGATCGCCAGCACGACGTCGGTGCCGAATGTTTCGCGGCTAAAGGTGCGGCCAAAGGCGATCTCCATCCCCACGGGAATCTCGGTCGCGCCGACGCAGCGCTCGACGACGACCGCATCGCCCTTCACGTGCGTAACGAAACATGCATCGGCGCCCAGCGATTCGATACCAAAGTGCATCACGCGCTCGATCTGCGCGTCGAACTCCAACCCCGATGCCGCCGCGAGCGCGAGGAGCTCGCGCATACGTTCGCTCCGCATACGCTCGCGATGCGCGAGATCGCGCATCTCCGAGACGTCTTCGAGTGCGACATAGGCTCCCTCGATCGAACGATCGACGAGAATCGGCGAGAAAGAACAGCGCATCGACGCACTTTCGCCGTTGATGCGAATGACGTTTAACTCGACCTGCGGATGCTCGCCCAACATCACGCGCGCTAATGCCGTCCGCAGCGCCGTAATATCACCCGACACGACATCTTCTTCAAAGAGTCGGAAACCGATCGCGCGCGAAGCGCCGCTGAAGCGATCGAATGCGGCGTTGACGCGACGATAGCGGCCCTGCGCGTCGAGTTCGAGCAACGGGCTTGCATGACCATCGAAAAGCGAATCGAAGCGTTGTTCGACCTTCGCGCTGCTTGCCTCGAGCGGTACGACGTGTCGCAGATCGCGCGCCGTCGCCAGAACCGCAATCGGTTCTCCGTTTTGATAGATCGGCGAAATCGTTGCGAGCGCATCGAGCCGACCGCCCTGCGCGTCGATGAAGCGGGTGACGAAATATTCGGTCGAACCGGCGACGGCTCGGGCGAACGCGCTCGCGGTGTCGTCGACTAATTCAGGAGCGATGTGGGTGGAAAAATGACGCCCGAACATCTCCCCGCTCACGTAACCCAGCAGCGCGATCGCCGCTGCGTTCCCGTGGATGAGGTTTCCGCGCAGATCGTAACTTGCAATCGCATCGGGGCTATTGTCGTAGAGCGCCGCGAAGCGCGCGCGCAGCCGCGTGTATTTTCCTCGATCCGCGGCGATGCTCGACTGAAGTTTGCGACGACCGCGTTCGAGCGCAATGGCGGCCGCGACGAGCGCAGCCACGAGTATAGCGAGGATCGCGAGGAGGATGACCACTACCTCACCCCTACGTCGCGGCGTGCCTGCTTCGCGCGATACATTTCGGCATCGGCGGCACCGAGAAGCGCGCTTGGGTCGTTTCCGTCGCGCCCGAGAATCGCAGAGCCGATCGAGACCCCGACCGCGAGTTCGCTTCCCATATAGGGCTGCGTCAACGAACG
Source organism: bacterium (assembly GCA_021782295.1). The sequence goes on from JAJXVC010000026.1 coordinate 6,194, forward strand.
CTCGATGCGCTTGGTGCAGCGCTCCAAACTATCGCTCCGCAGATCGTTGAGGACGACGACGAACTCATCACCGCCGATACGTGCAGCGAGTTCATCGCCGCGAACGACGCTCAGGAGCCGGCGCCCGACCTCGGCGAGCAGTCGATCCCCCACGGCATGGCCGAAACGGTCGTTCACGTCCTTGAAACCATCGAGGTCGAGAAATAAAATACCCAACTCCCCACCATTGCGCTTTGCGTGCGCAATTTCCCGTTCCAGGCGCTGCGCGAGCATCGTCCGGTTGGCAAGCCCGGTCAGCGGGTCGCGTAAGGCGAGCTCGCCGAGGGTCCTCGCCCGTCGATCGCGTTCGAAGGCACTTCCAAGCAATGCGGCCATCAGCTTCACGAAATCGAGGTCGTTGGCATCGAACGGTGTCTCGCGGAGATATTTCGACGAAAACGCCAGGCAGCCGAAGCGAATCCCTTCGACCGATATCGGCGTCCCGAGAAAGCATCGCCATGGCTCGCCGTCGGCGGCGACATCGTCGCGCATCGAACTCTCGCGCACATCGTTGACCACCAGCGGCACGTCGCTCTCCAACACGTGTCGCGATAGCGTGTGGACGATCGGAACGCGCTCCCCGATCGTGAAACGCCCCGAGCCGCCCTTGGCACGGATGATGAAATCGTCGCCGTCGATACCGAGGACGTAGCCGATCTCCATGCCGAGCATGCGACGCCCGAAATCGAGAACGCGCGCGAGCAACGGTTCGAGCTCTTCTTGCGGAACGGTCGCCAATCGATAGAGTTCGCGCAGTTTCTCGCGCGTCATCTCTTCGCGACGTTCGAACGTGCGCTGCGCGGTGAGGTCGCGCATGACGAGGTAATATCCCTCGATCTCGGTTCCTCGCGCCATCGGAATCAGCGCAACCATCAACGGCAATATGCGCCCATCCTTGCAGCGGATCTGCGACTCCGCTTCGAAGGCTTCGCCGGCCATCACGCGGCGATACGCACTCTCGCGGCTCTCCTCGGTGCCCTCCGGAGAAAAGAGTCCGGCGGTTGCGCCGATCAGTTCGCCGCTTCCATACCCGGAGATCCGTTCGAACGCCGCATTCGCGCGCATGATGCGTCGATCGGCGCCGAGTTGGAGCATCGGTTCGTGATTGATATCGAAGAGCGAACGAAAGCGCTCGGTTTCGAAGAGCACTTCGCGCTCCAAAATGCGGAGCGGACGAAGATCTTTCGCGATCCCAAAGACACCGAGGATCTTCCCCCCGCCGACGACCGGGACGAACGTCGTCCAGACCGGAATCCGCCCTTCACGATCGTCGAGAACGACGCTCTCGAATTCGATGACCTCACCCTGAAGGGCGCGGTCGAAATAGCGGCCGACGATATCGCGCTGCTCCGAAGCGAAGCACTCGCCGATGAGACGCCCCTTCAACTCGTGCTCTTCGCCACCGAATAATGCACGTGCCGCCGCGTTCCCTTGCTGCGATATTCCGCTCGCATCGTAGAGTACGCCGATGTCGGGCATATTCGCAAAGAGCCGCTCGAAACGCGCGCGTTCGCGTTCGATCTCCGTTGCGTAGCTCGCGAAACGACGCGCCGTCGGCAGCATCATCCAGAGCCAGATCGCACCGAGCACCAAGAGAATCGTCGCACCGGCGACGACGATGGCGAGCGCCGCGAGCGGGTGGAGCGGCCACGCGACGAATCCGGCCGCCACCGAAAAGAGCAACGTCGCGACCGCCGCCAAAAGAAAAGCGCGGGCGGAGAAGGCGAAAAATCGGCCTTCCTCCCCCTTCGGAGTATCGACAACAGGCATCTCTTCCAGCATCCGTACGAGCCCCCCCAAGGCCCTCACATCGCGCCTCCTAGAGCACCGTAAGAAGTACGGCAGCGGAGAGCACGACTCCGGCCGTCTCGGTCCGTAAAATTCGCGGCCCGAGCCGCAGCATCGCAGCACCGGCGGCAGCGGCCCGCTCCGCTTCGTCGGCGCTGAACCCGCCCTCGGGGCCCACGAGCCCGAGGGCAGTGCGCGCCCCGGCGAGCGCATCGCGCAGCACCGGCAGCGGTGGATGCGAGGGCGCGAGCTCCCAGGGCATGAGGAGCGCATCGTACTGCGAGGCCTCGGCCAAGAGTGCCGCGAGCGCAACCGGCGCAGCGATCTCCATCGGCTCGTTTCGCCCGCATTGCAATGCCGAACTGCGCGCGAGGCGACGCCACCGATCGATCTTTCCCGGCGAGCAGTCGCGCGCGATGCAGCGTTCGGTGAGTAAGGGGATCAACCGCGCGACGCCGAGTTCGCTCGCTTTTTCGACGACGTAATCCATCTTGCTGCCCTTGGGAATCCCTTGCGCCAACGTAAAACGTAGCGCGTGCTCCGGTTCCGCTTCGGGAAGACGTTCGCGCGGAAGCACCGACGCATCGCGATCCAGATGTTCGAGCGTACAGCGAAAGCGCGCTCCCGTTGAATCGAGAATTTCCACCTCGTCGCCGACGCGGGCGCGAAGAACGACTTTCAGTTTGCGCGCGTCCTCGCCGACGATCCGACACGGCTCGCCGAGACGAACGATTCCCTCGACGAAAAAACGCGCCATCGATTACTCCGTTCGAAACGCTTCTTTGAGACGCTCGAAGAACGAGCGCTCTTCGATCTCGTCACCGCCGAGTCGAGCAAACTCTTCGAGCAGTTCGCGTTGTTTTTTCGAGACGCGCGCCGGGGTAACGACGTGGACGGTGACGTGATGGTCGCCGCGTTGCCCGCCGCGAACGCTCGGCATTCCGTGCCCGCGCATGCGCAGCGTCGTTCCGGTCTGCGTACCCGCTGGAATCGTCAGTTCCAACTCTCCTTCCAACGAAGGTACGCGAAGCGTCGCTCCAAGTGCCGCATGCGTGAACGCGATCGGAATATCGACCGCCGTATCCATCCCTTCGCGACGGAAGCGTTCGTGACGTCGCACGCTGAGATAGACGAAGAGATCGCCGGCCTGTCCGCCGCGAATCCCGCCCTCACCGCTGCCGGCGATGCGAATGCGCGCACCGTCGTCGACGCCGGCGGGAATTTTTACCGTGAGTTTGCGTTCGCTCTCGCGGCGACCGCGACCGCCGCAACTCTCGCAGGGGCGCCCGACCATGCGCCCGTCGCCGCCGCAACGCGGGCAGGTGCTCTGCGTGACGAACTGGCCGAGCGGCGTCTGACGCGCGACGCGCACGACACCGGTTCCCGCGCACTGCACGCAGGGCGCGACCGTGCTGCCTTCAGCGGCACCGCTGCCGGAGCACACGTCGCACTGTCCGAGGTGCGTGAAGGTCAGCTCGCGCGTCGTACCGGCAAACGCTTCTTCAAGCGAGATATCGAGATCGTATCGCAGGTCACTGCCGCGCTGCGGCCCCGACCGTTGCTGCTGCCCGCCGTTGCGCATCTCGCTGAAGAACATGTCGAAGATATCGCCGAAACCACCGCCTCCGAAGGGCGAGCCGGTGAACCCGTCGTTGCCGTCGGCGGTACCGTAACGATCGTAGCGCGCGCGTTTTTCAGGATTCGAGAGCACTTCGTATGCTTCGTTGATCTCTTTGAAGCGCGTCTCGGCATTCGCCTTATCCGAGGCGACATCGGGGTGATGCTGTCGCGCCAATTGGCGATACGCACGTTTGATCGCTTCGGGTGCCGCATCGCGGGCAACGCCTAAGACTTCGTAATAATCTACGCTGGGCATGGGTGTGTTGCTGTACGTTCCTTATTTTACTTCGACATCGTGAAGGCGTTCTGAGAGCGTTTCGGCGGTTCCTGACGCGAGCGCGAGGAGACGCGCATACGGCATGCGACGCGGGCCGAGAATCGAGAGCATCCCGACCGCACGTTCGCCGAAGCGATAGGGAACGGTGACGAGCGAAAGATCTGCCAGTTCTTCACTGCCGAGTTCGTGTCCGATCTTGACGCTTGCCGCGGGGTTCTCGAATGCGTCGGCGACGAGATCGTAGAGCGTGCGCTGCTCTTCGAGAATACGCAGAATCGAACGCAATTTCCGAACGTCGCGAAACTCCGGTTGGTCGAGGAGATGCTGTGCGCCCGAGGCGGCGACCCCTGGTTGCTCTTGCGTTCGCGCACCGGCGAATGCGGTGCGAACCGCGCCGACCATATCCTCGCCGAAGCCGCACTGCTTCGTCACCATCGCCAGCGAACGATCGTCGCAATCGCGCAACAGTCGTCCGGCGAAGTTCGCGTTGAGCGCGTTGGAGAGACGCGTCAGATCGTCGGGCGTCGCGTCGTTGCGCAATTCGAAGAGCGATTGCGAGGCGACGCCGAAGGACGTAACGATGATCGCGATGCCCGAGCGCTCGCCGATCCAGATCAGTTGTACGTAGCGGAAGCTCTGCGTCTCGCTCTGCGGCTTGGTAACGAAGGCGAGATTTCCCGCAAGACGCCCCAAGAGTCGGCTGCTCTGTTCGACGATCTCGTCGAGTTGCGCGCGCGCATCACGCATTTCGTCGCGAATGCGGCGGCGTTCGTCTGCGCCGAGTTCCTCGGGCGACATCAACGCATCGACGTAGGTGCGATAACCGGCATCGGATGGAACGCGTCCGGCGGAGGTGTGCGGCTGTTCGAGATACCCACCGGCCTCCAGGTCGGCCATCTCGTTGCGCACCGTTGCCGAGCTGACGCCGAGATTATATTTTTGGGTAAGCGCCTGCGAGCCCACAGGCTCGCCGGTCGCAATATATTCGTAGACGACCGTAGCGAGGATGTAGGCTTTGCGTTTATCGAGACCGTCGACCTCGTTCTCCATCCCCGCTAGTTTAGCACTCCGGGCAAGTGAGTGCGAAGGCGAGCCGCCAGGGCGACAAAGGTCGAGCGCCAATCACCGCGAGATGGAATCGAAAGCCATCGAATCGCTCCTCGACGAACGGCGTGCCTTCCCACCCCCGCCCGCCTTCGCCGCCCAATCGAACGCCGCTCCGAACATCTACGCCGAGGCCGAGGCCGACCCGCTCGCCTTCTGGGCCGCTTGGGCGCGCAAGCTCCAGTGGTCGCACCCCTTCACCCGGGTACTCGACTGGGAGGAGCCCTTCGCGCAGTGGTTCGCCGATGGGGCGATCAACGCGTCGGTGAACTGCCTCGACCGGCATGTCGACGCCGGGCTCGGCGATCGCGTCGCCTACTTCTACGAAGGCGAGCCTGGGGATCGCCGTGCCATCACCTATCGCGCGTTGCTCGACGAGGTCTGCCGCTTCGCCAACGCGCTCCGCAGACTCGGCATACGGCACGGCGACCGCGTGGCGATTTACATGCCGATGATTCCCGAGCTCCCCGTTGCGATGCTCGCCTGTGCGCGAATCGGCGCCACACACTCCGTCATCTTCGGTGGCTTTTCTCCCGATGCGATCGTCGATCGCGTCAACGATGCGCAATGCGTCGCATTGATTACCGCCGACCAAGGCTGGCGGCGCGGCAATAAAGTCCCGCTGAAAGCCAACTGCGATGAAGCGATGGCGCTGACGCCGTCGATTCGCCATTGCATCGTTGCCAAGCGCGTCGGCGACCCGGTGACGATGATGCCGCAACGCGACCTCTGGTGGGACGAACTCATCGCCGGCGAATCAACGACCTGCGAACCGGCGGAGACGATGGCCGAGGATCTGCTCTTCTTGCTCTATACCAGCGGCACGACGGCAAAGCCCAAGGGCATCAAACACACGACCGGCGGTTTTCTCACCCACGTGAGCGCGACGCACCATCTCGTCTTCGATCTCAAAGCCGATCGCGATATCTATTGGTGCGCCGCCGACATCGGTTGGGTCACGGGGCATTCGTATATCGTCTACGCTCCGCTCTGCAACGGCGCGACGAGCGTTCTCTACGAAGGAACTCCCGATTATCCCGAGCGCGATCGTCTCTGGGAGATCGTCGAACGCTACGGCGTCACCATTCTCTATACCGCGCCGACGGCGATTCGCACGTTTATGAAGTGGGGAACGCAGCATTTGGAGCGCCACGATCTCTCATCACTGCGATTGCTCGGATCGGTCGGGGAGCCGATCAATCCCGAGGCGTGGATATGGTACCGCGAACATGTCGGCGGCGGCCGCTGCCCGATCGTCGATACCTGGTGGCAGACGGAGACCGGCGGCATCATGATCTCGCCGCTTCCCGGACTCACCACGACCCTGCCGGGAAGCGCGACGCAGCCGCTGCCCGGAATTTCGGCCGATATCGTCGACGAGAGCGGCGCGAGTGTACCATTCGGCGGCGGCGGATATATCGTCATGAGCAAACCCTGGCCGGGAATGACGCGCGGCATCTACGGTGACGACGCGCGCTACCGCGAAACCTATTGGTCGAAATTTCCGCATCTTTATCTTGCCGGTGACGGCTGTCACCGAGACGAGCACGGCAACTATTGGTTTATGGGGCGCATCGACGACGTGATGAATGTCAGCGGGCATCGCATTTCGACCGCCGAGGTCGAGAGCGCGTTCGTCGATCATCCCGCGGTCGCCGAGGCTGCCGTCTGCGCGAAGAACGACGACGTCACCGGGCAGGCGATCTATGCCTTCGTCACCCTGCGCGGCGGCTTCGACGGAACGCCGATGCTCGCCGACGCGCTACGCGACCACGTGACGGGGAAGCTCGGGAAATTCACGCGTCCGAAATACGTGACGTTTACGACGGAGCTCCCGAAGACGCGCAGCGGGAAGATTATGCGCCGTTTGTTGCGCGATATCGCCG
>JAJXVC010000282.1 GCA_021782295.1 bacterium
CTTCACGGCGTTCGTTCAACGTCGCTTCGAGCGCTGCAAAAATCGTTCCGCTATTCTCGAACTGTACGATCGGCGAGACGAGCGTCGGCGTTTCGGTGATCCGATTCCGCCCCACGAGCGTTCCGAATGGAAGCATCGGTGGTTGTCGGAACGTTGCGATCGAGCGGAAGAGCAGTTCGGCATAGAGTGCGTTCGCCCAACCGAAATCGGCGCGCGTGTAGCGCCACCATCCGTTTACGTAGAAACTCTCGTGAATCAATCCGGAGCTTCCGTCGGTCTCCGCGAGTTCGGTGATCGCTTCGGCGACTTCGGGCGATGACGTCGAGGTTAGGGCGCGGGTGATCAGCGAGAGCGGCCAGACGTTGTCGTAGGGTGTATGCGGGCTCCCGATGCCGGCGGCATAGCGTCCCGAAAAAAAATACGGATTTCCGCGACTCAGAACGAAATTTCGCGTGCGAATATAGAGCGGGTTATCGGTGCTACACCAGCCGATATAGGGAAGCCCGAGGAGGCTCGGTAAATTCGCGTCGTCCATCAGTTTGGCGTGGCCGAGACCGTCGACTTCGTAGGCGTAGATGCTGCGCCCGGTATGCGGATCGCGGACGATGCCGTAGCGAACGATGCCGGCGTAGACATGCTCCGCCAACAGTATCGCGCGCTGCGCCAAGGCACGGTCGTGCCAGCCGCTGCGCGCAAGCGAAGCGAGTTCTTCGAGTGCGACCACCGCCAATGCATTTTGCGGAATATTGTATCGGAAAACAACCGGATCGTCCGACGGGCGAAACGCGCTCCAAATCATGCCGGTGTTGGGATTGTAGGCGCGATGTGTCGGGACGGCGTACGGATAGTGGTAGGTGCTGCAAGTTGCGTGCCGACGTTCGCAGTCGTAGGTGGTCACGATCGTCGAGAAAGCGCGATGCAGCGAGGGCGTGAAGATGCTGCGGTCGTGCGTTTCGTTGTAGTAGGTCCACGCTAAAAGCACCGGCCAGGCGAGCGAATCGATCTCCCACTTGCGCTCCCAGATATGAAAATCGGCTTGGAACGCGTTTGCATATGGGTCGGTCTCGATATCGAGCGCTTCGCGGGCAAGCGCGCCGCGGACGCGAACCCGAACCGGTTCGTAGTAGCGGGCAAACGGAATATACGGAATCGTTTGCGCCGCCGAGTCGCGTAGCCACATCGCCGGAATATCACCGGTCTGGACGTAGGTCGTGCCGTCCGACTGCGGAAAAAAATCGGTTAACAGCGTGTGGAAGAGCGTGCGCGGATCGATGCTCTTCCGCCGGTGTCCGGTCAGCGGCACGATCAATTGCCAGGCCGACGCCGGTCGCGGAATCACCGCAAAACAGAACGCAACGAGGAGCGCCCACGTGATGGCGCGGCGTGCCCTCACCGCAGCGGGTCGCGAATGTCGAGCACGCGGGCAACGATGCTGCGCGCCAGCGGAGTGAGATCGACGCGGTCGGCATTGGTTAGGATCACCAGGTCGAGGTCCTCTCGTCGGAGATGCACCGCTATACTCGAATACCCCGCAACATACCCGCGAACCAGCCAAGCCGAGCGACCAAAAAAGCGCGCGGCCACAACACCGTCGCCGTACGCACTCGTACCGCCATGGCGTAGCGCGACCGGCGGCAGCGTTGCCGCGAGCCATTTATCGGAGAGAACGCGGCCGCCGAAAAATGCGGCGTACCAGCGGAGTAAATCGGGGACGTTCGACGACAGATCGGCGGTGCCGAAACCGAGCGTCGGCGTTCCCGCGGGAACGTTGCCGCGTGCAGTCGAGGCAACCGCTGCAAATGCGGGCCAGGCAACCGCCGTCGCATCGAGGTGCAGCGGTTCGAGAATCGCGCGCTGCAGAAAAGATGCATAGGGGCGCCGTTCGGCGTGTTGGATCGCGAGGGCGAGCGCGAGGTAATCGCTGTTCGAATACGCAGCGCGAGTACCGGGTGCAAACGCGCGCGGTGCACGCAACGCCGCATCGTAGAGGGCAAGCGCCGCGACCGGCTCGCGGCGTGAAGCCGAGAAGCCGGGAAGATCTGCGTAATCGGCGAGGCCGGCTGCCATCGCTAACGCATCGCCGACGTCGGCGGCGGGGTCGTCGGGGAGCGGCGATGAGAATGCGAGCGCCCCGGAACGAAGGGCGAGGAGCGTTGCCGCGGCGGTAAAGGTTTTCGTCAGCGAACCGATTGCAAAGATCGTCTGCGGTGTGACCGGGGCCTCGCCACCTACCCGCGTGACGCCGAAGCCGCGCAGGTAGAGGGGAACGCCTGCGCGCGCGATCCCGAGCGAGAGCCCTGGAATCGAGCGGTCGCGCATCACGTAGCGGACGATGCGGTCGATGCGCACCTCGCGCACCGGGCCGAGCTTCTGCGCCGCCGCCGAGGGGCGAGGGCTCGCAAAAAAAGCAGCGGCGAGTGCGGCGGCGGCGGCAAAGGTGCGGCGTCCAGGTCGCGAAGAGCCTTGCATGGTTCATCGCCGCTTTGCGCTCGTCTTCGCGCTGCTCCTGGTCGGCATAACTCCCGGGCCGAGCCCGGTCCCCTCCCCTGCGCCCACACGGCCGCCGAATTTTTTTCGGCGCCTGGAAAACTTTTTTATGGCGCACGGCGTCCACCCGGCACCGCGCGTGCAACCGAAGGGGCCGGCATTGCCGAAGAGTTACCAGATACATGGCTCGATGATCGTGCGCCCGAATGCCGTCGTGCGGGTGAGTTGCGGGCGTGGCTTCGTCGCGTGTTACATCCACATCGTCGCAACGGCG
>JAJXVC010000027.1 GCA_021782295.1 bacterium
CGCGACGACGGCGAGGACGATCCCTGCGGCGACCAATGCGCCGATCGGATTGATGGCGATCACGAACGTTCCGCCCAAACGCGGAAGATCTGCCGCAGACGATAGGCGCCGAGCGCGATCACGGCGATGCCGAGGACGATTCCCGGTAGCTCGGGGAGCCCGAAACCAATATGCAACATGCGTACGAGGACGATCGCGCCGACGATGACGAGCGCGAGTGAGATGACCGAGCGATAGACGAGCATCATGATTATCCGATCTCCGCAACCGGAGCGGGCTCGCGCTCTTTGAGCCGCGCAAGATACTCATCCATCAATTCCAGTTCGCCGGCATCGCGAAGAATGCCGATCTGTTCGTGGCGCCAATCGTGCGGCGCCGAGCCGAAGACGGGAAGCCCTTTATTGCGGCGATAGACGACGAAGATGATGAAGCCGAGAATCAGCCACGCGGGGCCGGCGATGCGGCCGAGATCGTGCGTGATGATCGTAAAGACGAGGATCGACAAAATACCGATAAAACCCAAAACGCCGATCACCGGGAACAACACGCGCTCGCCCTTGTAGGTAAGCGGAATGTTCAGCGGAATGCGAAACTTGCGCGGACTGAGCGGGTCGTTCATGCGCAGCGCAATCAACGCGAGGAAGACGAACGAATAACTCGTTGCCGCTCCGAACGCATAGAGATCGCCGAGGAAACCGATGCCGCCCTCGCCGTGGAAGAACTTCGCGTAGAACGCTGCGGCGCCGGGGTCGAGCGATGGCCAGGCAGCGAAGATGAGTTCGATCACCGCGATCGCGCAGAACGCGATAATCGATATCGCCGGCGTGCGGAAACGCCGATTGACGCGTTGGAAGATCGACGGGAGCAGCTTTGCATTGGCCATCGCATAGGCGATGCGCGAGCTACCGAAAACGCCGGAGTTCGACGAGATCAAGAGCAAGATCGCGCCGAGAATCGGGACGTAGAGGGCGGCAATGGCCCCGAAATACGGCACGTCTTTCGCTAAGAGCGCAACCGCCTTGCCGTTATTATCGTTATTGCCGAGCCACTGCCAGAGCGTCTGCGCGTGTCCCATCGCGTCGAGCGGGACTTGGTGCCAGGGCACCATCCCGAGCGCGAGGTTCGAATAGGCGAGCGCATAGATCAAAATCGTGAGAATCAGGGCGATCGAAGTGCGCGGGATGATCGATGCGGGGCGTTGCGTCTCTTGCGCGGCCTGCGAGATCGATTCGAGACCGACGAAAGAAATGATCGCATACGATGCGCCGAGCATGAGGTTGAAGGTACTCGGCCACTGCGTCGTCATCGTGTGGACGAGCAGTTCGGGACGGAACGCAAAAAGAAAGCCGAAGAAGAGAATCGATGTTTCGCTGATGACGTCGAGCGCAGAGACGACGCCGTTAAAGGTCGTACTCTCGCGAACTCCGAGAACGTTGAGAAGGCAGAGCCCGGCGATCAGCCCGAAAACCGCGATAAAATGAATCCACGGATGAATGGGGTTGAGCAAGTACGGAATGACTTCGCTGAGATAATCGACGCAGCTCCACGCAAAGAGCGTGACGTCGATCGTAAAATCGAGCAAGACCGCCCAGCCCGCGATAAAACCGAGAAAATCGCCGAGGCCGCGCATGACGAAGTACTGGCCGCCGCCGGCGACCGGATAGGTCGCAGCGAGTTCGGTGTAGGCAAGACCGATGCAGACGTAGACGATGCCGGCAAAAAGAAAAGCAACGTTCGAGGCTCCGGCAGCAGCACCTAAAACGAGGCCGAGGCCGACGAAAATATCGGCGCCGACATCTGAATAACCCCAGGAGAAAGACCCCCAAGGCGTTACCGAGCGTTTGAGTTCGGGTTGGTGTTGATCGGGCATTCGTCGCTTCTAAAAGATGATACCTATCGCAGTACGTTCGAGCGCGTTGATCGTGTACTCCGCTTGGGCCATTTGATCGGTCAATTCGTAGTCGCGAAAAATCTTGCGTGCATCCATAAGGCGGTTGACGGCATTGCGAAGCTCGTTGCGTTCGCGAATCCCGTCGGAGCTTTTTTGCAAGATCATCGTCGCGTACTTGATCGCCGTCTTGGCATACTCAACGTGGTTGCCGATAGCCTGCAATTCATGCATTGCCAATTCGTAAGCCTCGGCTGCTTGGTCGTAATCCCGTCGGCGCGTCGCGATCATCCCCTTAAGGACGTTCTCGAGGGCGTCGCTCCGGTTTCTCGTCGGCGCGAGTGCCTGGTCGATCGCCTGCCGCAGGTCGGGGTCGCTCGCGATCGTCGGCGAGGTGGCGAAGGTGCGCGGCGGGCGGGCCGCCTGGCTCGGCACCGGGGCGCTCTGCGGCGAAACTTGTCCCGTACGCAGCAAGTCGACGTCGATATAGAACTCGCGCGCGGTCTGGTAGCGCTTGCCGGGATCTTTTTCGATCGAGCGCAGGATCACGCGCTCGAGTGCCTCGGGGATATTCCGGTTGATCTCGCGCGGCGGCGTCGGCGTATCGTGGACGTGCGAGTACATCGTCGCCACGATATCTTCACGATCGTTGCGGAAGGGAAGCGTACCGGTAAAAATTTCGTACATCAAGATGCCGACGGAGTAGAGATCGGAGCGAACGTCGGCGGGCTTGCTCAAAAACCGCTCGGGGGCCAAATAGGAGATCGTGCCGATGATCTGTCCCGTTCGCGTCGTCTGCGTCACGTCGCTCGCGCGTCGCGCGAGTCCGAAATCGGTAAGCTTCACGCGTTCGGAATTTTCGTCGAGCATGACGTTGGACGGCTTGATATCGCGGTGAACGATGCCTTGCGACTGCGCGTAATCGAGCCCTTCGAGGATATCGCAGATGAATCCGAGCGCCTGTTTGTACTTGAGTTCGCCGCTGCGCAGATCGGCGAGATTTCGCCCGCGCATCAGCTCCATGATGATATACGGATAGCCCTCGTCTTCGCCGGCATCGAAGACCGCGACGATGCGCGGGTGATTGAGCCGCGCCATCGCGCGCGCCTCGCCGAGTAAACGCTCGATCGTGTCGCTCGATCGTTCGATTAAGACTTTAACGGCGACTTCGCGCCCTAATTTTTTGTCGAGTGCGCGATAGGTATCGGCAGTACCGCCCCGTCCGAGCAGTTCGCCGATCTCATAACGCCCCGCGAGAGTCCGTCCTTGGAGTTCCACGCTATCGTCCCTACGCCCTAAAATGCATTCCGATAGTGCATCACGCGTTCCCCGTCGATTGCAACGACGTCGAAACGGACGCGTGCGTGCGGCGCGACGATTTGCGCGTAGTCGGCGGCGATGCGACGGAGGGTCGCGCGCTTGGAGCGACCGACGGCTGCGAGCGCCGAGCCGAAATCGGAGCTTTCACGTCGCTTCACTTCTACGACAACCAAAGTGCTCCCATCCAGAAAGAGCAGGTCGACTTCACCGCCGGGCAACCGGAGGTTCCGAGCGAGTAGTCGGTACCCGGCATTGCTTAGCAACCGTTCGGCCAGCACCTCCCCGGCGCGGCCGAGCGAATTCGTCCGCCGACTCATGGGCGCTGCAGGGCCGCTGCGACCGGGGCGAAGCTCCGGCGGTGGTAGGGTGAGGGGCCGTAGCGACGGAGGGCATCGAGGTGCTCCGGGGTGCCGTAGCCCTTATGCCGGGCGAAGCCGTAGCGAGGGTCGAGAGCGTCGAGCTCGCAGAGCAACTCGTCGCGGTGCTCCTTGGCAAGGATCGAGGCCGCCGCGATCGCGGTGCAGCGGGCATCGCCCCCGACGATCGACTCGACCGGCAGCCCGAGGCCCGGGAGCGGCATTGCGTCGACGAGCACGATATCGGGGCGCAGGAGCGCCGCTTCCAGGGCGCGGCGCATCGCGAGCTGCGTCGCGCGGTAGATATTGAGTTCGTCGATCTCGGCGGGGCTGGCGAGCCCGAAACCGCAGGCCGCGGCGTGCTGACGGATCTCGCCGGCGAGCTGGGCGCGTCGCTTGGGGCTCAGACGTTTGGAATCGTCGATTCCCGAGATCGGCAGGAGTGCCGTGAGCACCGTGCAGGCGGCGACGACGGGGCCGGCTAGCGGTCCACGCCCCGCCTCGTCGATCCCGGCGATCGCGCGAAAGCCGCCGCGACGGAGTTCGCGTTCGCGCGCGGCGAGTTCGCCGTCACGCGCGATGCGATCGCGCTCGCGCGTCATGCCCGCTCCTCGGGCGGTCGTTCGAGCGAGACGCGGCCGAAGGCACCGTCGTTGAAGCGGCTGATGTAAGAGCGCGCCGCGTTGTGCAGGTCGAACTCGCCGCCTTTGCGCGCGAAGCCGCCTTTGCGCGCGAACTCCGCGAGCGTCGGCACCTCGTCGAGCCCGATGCGCGCCGCCCAGGCGGTGAAGCGTTCGACGATCTCCTCGGGATCGTAGCGTTCGACCGGAACGCCGCCGCAGAGCGCAAGGTGCCACTGCGCATCGGCGTCGGGAATCTTGGGTACGAGAATCCCCGGCGTATCCATCAGTTCGACGTTCGGTGCGAGCCGGAACCACTGCAGCGATCGCGTGACGCCCGCGCGATTCTGCACCTTCGCTGCGGCACGTCCGAGCAGCGCATTGAGCGCGGTCGATTTCCCCGAATTCGGAATGCCGACGATCGTCGCGCGCGCGGTTCCGCGAACGCTCTCGGCGAAACGCACGATCTCGTCGCGAACGAAGCTGCAATCGCGGCGGCTGCGCGCGTTGAAGGCGACGGCTTGAATCTTCCGCTCGCGAAAGCGCTCGATCCACTCCTGCGTGATTGCCGGATTTGCGAGGTCGGCGCGCGAGAGCAGCAGCATCCGTGGTTTCCCGGCGAGCAGTCGGGCGAGATCGGGGTTTGCTCCGCTTCGCGCAACGCGGGCATCGACGACCTCGATGGCGAGATCGACGAGCGCAAGGCGCTCCCCGAGTCCGCGCATGGCTTTGACCATGTGCCCCGGGTACCACTGAACGACGCGGTCGAGCGGATCGCTCATAGCGGCCCGAAGTGCGAGAGCGGCCAGAGGATCCACCATGCGCGCCCGGTCACCTGCGACTCGGCGATCGGCCCGAAAAACCGTGAATCCTCGCTGTGCGCCCGATCGTCTCCGAGTACGAAGAGTTTGCCGGGCGGAACGACGATCGTCGGCATCGAGCGGGAGTCGTGGAATCGGACGAAGGGTTCATGGATGCGAACACCGTTCACGAAAACGGCGCCGTTGTCAATACCGATGCGATCGCCGGGAAGGGCGATGACGCGCTTGATATAGGTTTCGCGGCGCGAGATGTCGAGCGTGAAGGCGACGATTTCGCCGCGCCGGGGCGGCAAAAAATTCCCGCTGAGGCTCTCGGTGACGACGATCGCCCCGCTGGGGATCGTCGGCGCCATCGAGATGCCGTCGACTTGGGGAATACGAACGAAGATCGTTGCGAGAACGATGGCGAGAAGAGCGATCGACTCGCCGAGAAAGATCGCCGCTCGGCCCACGCGTTCCCACACGGGAAAAGAGATTTTTACCCCGGGAGAATTCTTGCCTGCGAGAACGGCCAGAAGATGAGAACCGCGCGCCCGGTAAATGATGCCGGCTTGCCCGCGCGCGGGCCGGAGTAGAAGCGTCCGCTATCCTGGGCAAAGCCCCAAATATGCGAATCCTCGGAGTCGTTGCGATTATCGCCGAGCATGAGATAGCAGTGCGGCGGAATACGGTTCGGGGCGAGCCAATCTTTGCGTGGCGGAATATTTGCCTGCGCCGGATCGAGCGCTTGCCAACCGTAGCCGTCGTTGACATAGATATCGTAGTTGCGGATCTTTAACGAATAATCCGGCGGCTGCGCGATGTACGGTTCTTTCACTGCAACGCCGTTGCGAAAGACGGTGCCGCCTTTAATTTCGATCGTGTCGCCCGGGCTACCGATGACGCGTTTGATGAAATCGTCGGGGCTTGGAAGCGGCGGAGGAAAGACGGCGATATCGCCATCGTGCGGAGGGTGAAAGCGGTATTCGAATTTATCGACGACGAGCAGATCGCCGATCTGTAGCGTCGGCAGCATCGAACCCGAGGGAATGAAATAGGTGCGGCCGATAAACGAAGTGACGAACCACGCGGCGGCTCCCGCAAAAATAAAAACGTCGAGATACTCGCGAGCGATCGTCCTGCTCTTCCCATTCGTTCCAGCGATAACCGGACGAAGCGAAAAAATAGCGCGTACGACGATGAGGATGAGGACAACAATAACGATGAGCTGCGGAGTTATCATGCGTCTTTCATTCGAGGCTAAAGAGTGCGAAATGCGAGAGCGGCCAGACGACGGCGATCGCTTGCCCGACGATATGGCCCTTCAGCGGCAGAAAGCCCCAAAGGTGTGAATCGTCGGAATAGTTGCGGTTGTCGCCGAGGACGAGCGCGTATCCATTCGGCACGCGGTCGCTGCTCGCCCACCGAGAACGAGGGGGAATGCGCGCGGCGTTCCCTGCCAAGGGCTCGCCGTTCAAATTGAGTGCGAAGCCGGAGACGGCGAGATCGTAGGCCGGCGGATTCGCAAGATAGGGCTCGGGAATCACGCGACCGTTCCGCTCGACGATGCCGTCGATCAGCGAGAACGTATCACCGGAGCGAGCGACAACTCGCTTGATGAAATCGGTCGATGCAACGGCGTGGGGTGGGCGAAAGACGATAATGCTGCCGTTTTGCGGCGCGAAGCCCAAGAGCGTCTGCAAGCGATCGACGAGGATGATGTCGCCGACACGCAGCGTCGGCTCCATCGAGATCGAGGGAACGATGAAGACGCGGATGGTAAACGGCGCAAGGAAGAGCGCGAAGAGTCCGGCGACGAGCGCGATATCGCGAGTCAAAAGAAGCGAGCGTTGCCGAAACGGCAACGCTCGCAGAATAACGGCTATGAGTAACGCAATGAGGGCGAAGAACGCGAGCAGCGTCGCGACCCTATCGCGCGGTCTTTCTCTCTTTGATGCGCGCGGCTTTTCCGACGAGATCGCTGAGGTAATAGAGACGGCTGCGACGGACGATGCCGCGCTTGCTGATCTCGATTTTCTCGACGCGTGGGCTGTGGAGCAAGAACGTCTTTTCGACGCCGACGCCGTGCGCGACGCGACGGACGACGATGCTCTCGCCGAGGCCGCCGTTTTTGCGAGCGGTGACGACGCCTTCAAACATCTGCGTGCGCTCTTTGCCGCCTTCGACGACTTTAGAGAAAACTTTCACCGTGTCGCCCGAGCGCATATCGGGGACGGTGGGTTTGAGCTGTTCGCGTTCGAGAGTATCGATGACGTTCATGGCATCCTGTCCGTAACAATAGAGCGGCGCACTCGTGCGCCGAGACAACCCCCGGACTATATCACGGGCTCACTCCCCCTGCAACTCCGGGCGACGCTCTTTGGTGCGCCGGCGGGACTCCTCCCGCCGCCATTCGGCGATGCGGGCGTGGTCGCCGGAGAGGAGCACCTCGGGGACATCGACCCCGCGGAAGCGCGCTGGGCGGGTGTAGCTCGGGTAGTCGAGCAGGGAGCCCGAGAAGGACTCTTGCTCGCGGGACTCCTCGCGGAGCGCCCCGTCGATCAGCCGCACCGTTGCGTCGATCGCCGCCAAGGCCGGCAATTCGCCCCCCGTGAGGACGAAGTCGCCGAGCGAGAACTCTTCGAGCGGGTAGAGCGCACCGAGCCGTTCGTCGATCCCTTCGTAGTGCCCGCAGATGAAGACGAGCCGCCGGTAGCCCACGAAGCGCCGGGCGCTGCCTTGCGTGAAGCGAGGGCCGCTTGGGGAGGGCAGCAGCAACAGACGCTCCTCGGCGGGCTCCTCGGCTTGGGCGAGGATCGCATCGAGGCAGCGGGCGATCGGGGCGAGGCGCATCACCATGCCGGCACCGCCGCCGAAGGGGGCATCGTCGGCGCGCTCGCGCCCCTCGAGGGCGTCGAGCAGGTGGTGGTAGCGAATCTCGACCAAGCCCGCCTCGACCGCGCGGCCGATAATCGAGAGGCCGACGTACGGGGCGAAGAGCTCGGGGAAGAGCGTCACAACATCGATGGCGAGCACGCCGTCTTCTTCGGCGTGAGAGGTGCGGCGGCATCTACGCGCAAAGTGCGCCGCTTATGGCCGAAGCGCAGGACCAACTGCCGATCTCCGACGAGCTCTTTACCCTCATGCGCGGCGCCGCCGAGCATGCGAAGCGAATGGGCGAACGGTTCGTTAGTTCCTACGCATTATTGCTTGCGCTGATGGACGATCCGGTGGTCGGCGCCGCGCTCGCCGAGGTGATCGATCGCGAGAAACTCGGCGGCCTCTTCGAAGTGCGGAAAGCGGAGCGCGAACGCGCGATCGCCGCAGCAGCAGAGGCGAATCAAACGCAATTCGGCGAGGGAATGCGCGCGACGAAGCGCGAGGATGCGCTGGAAGATCCGCGCGCCGTCGCCGACCCGGTCGCGGAGCCGGCGAGCAGCCGCGGCGAACCGCCGCCGATGCAGCGTTACGATACGCTCGCGTTTACCTGCGGAAACGGTGAGGAACGCATCTGGTTGAGCCACGAGTCGTTCGCGATCTTCACTGAGGGCGCGCGCCGTGCCGACGGTCGTTTGATGCCCCAGCATATCGGGATCGGTTTTGCCGCCGAGGCGGTGCGTTCGCCCGGTGTCCTCGCGCAGTTGCGCGTCGAGCCTGGGAAAGTGACCGACGCGCTCTTTAAGTTGTAGTTCTTTCGACCGTCGTAATATCGCGAATGTAGTCGAACAACTGCGGGAGCGAGATGCGTTCGAGCCCTTGCCCTTCCGGCGGAAGGGTTTCATCGGCGCCTTCTTCGCGCAGATACACGCGCGTCTCGAAGTCGCCGCTTTCGCAGAGAAATGAGACGGCGAAATTGCGGTCGGGCGACTCGTCGTAAATACGCATCGCCTGAGGATTGATGATCTCGATCGAGCGTTCGTGCTTGCGCGCATCGAAGATGAGAATCTGCAGATGTTCGCGATTGCTCACTTCGATGGCGCCGACCGTGAAGGTGTCTTTGGCGGAGAAAAATTCGTGCCCTCGCCGACTACGACTGCTAATTTCGTAGAAGACACGGCGACGCACGAAACGATTGAGAACCTTGCGTAAGGTGCCCAGCGAAGCGAGCGTTTCCTCGCGGTTGCCGCGCGTGTAGATAATTTTCACGGTATTGGACTCGCTTGCTTGCACGGGTCGTAGAAGGGGGCCTGCCGAAAGAGCCCCGGGAGATGTTTTCTGTCCCCGATATCGCGGTCATCAGCATGCTGGCCCTCCTGCTCTTCGGCCCCGACAAACTCCCCGGAATGATGCGACAGTTCGGGAAGGTGACCCGCGATCTGCAGAATGCCTCGGCGAACTTCGTCGCGGAGATGGAGCGCGCCGCCGACGCCGCGCACGAAGAGGCGCCGCCGCCGGCGCCGAGCCCGCCCACGCTCGCTCCGCCGCACGACGAGCCGCTAGCGCCTAAAGATTGAAGTTTTGGCGGAGGTCGTTGATGCGCGCACTGACGACCGTGCGAACCTGATCGTGGAGCCGGTCGCGCTGTTCGTCGGGCAAGCGGCGGTAGATCACGTACCCGACCGCAGAGAGCACCCCGCCGAGCACGCCGACGAGCAGCGCTTTTCCAAGCTCGTTATCGTCGGGTTGGTTCGATGAGGGTTCGGCATGTTGGTGCAGTGAGTCGGTCATAGGGCTCCCTTTCTAACGGACACCGCTTCACTACTGCCGAGCGGGCGCTTCGGTTTCACGCCGGACGCGCACGGCACCGGGATATTGGGCGGCGATCCTTTCGCAGGCGAGCAGCGCGGTGCTCAGGATCGCACGCACATCGTCGCGGTCGCGCTCCTCGGCGGGTATGCCGAGCCGCATATCTCCGCTCTCCTGGTGGACGGCGAGTTTCAGCCCGGCGTGGCTCTCTAGCCCGAGGCGAGCGGCCTGAAGGATCGCCGAGACGGCGGCGCAGACGATATCCTCGCCGTGCGCGGCGAGCTCGGTATGCCCCTCGGCAACAAACGAGGACAACCGTTGCCGGTTGTCCTCGTAAAACGTAACGTGGAGCACGCTGCCCTACGCGAGGTTGATCTTGGTGATCTTTACCTCGGCGAAGCGCTGGCGATGGCCGATGAGCTTGCGAACGCGCTTCTTGGGTTTGTAGCGGAAGACGAGAATCTTCTTGTCCTTCGCCTGACGAAGCACCGTTCCGACGACGCTCGCGCCGTTGAGTACCGGCGTACCGATCTTGACGTCTGCGCCGGAACCGGCAAGCACGACGCGATCGAAGGTGACATCTGCGCCAACTTCGCTCTCGATCAAATCCGTGCGAATAATATCGCCTTCAGCAACGCGGTACTGTTTACCGCCGCTCTCGATAACTGCGTACATAACTCATGGGACTTTACTCCGAAGCCCGGGCCCTGTCAACGACCCAGAGAGGGGTTGACGCCCTGGGATCGCTCCTGTATAACAGATTAGTCTGAAATATAAACTAGTCTGAAAGCGGAGAGAACATGATCGAAGAGAGCGAGGCTCGCGAGCACCTGGCGATGGTCGACCGGATCGTCGAGCACACATCGAAGCGCCTCCGGGTCGGGGCGGAGTATTTCGTCGTCTGGGGGATCGCTTCGGCGATCATGTCGCTGACCTGGCAACTCATCAGCGATCGGCACCTGCCGATCCAAGGCATTTGGATCTCGAGCGCTGCGGGGGTGCTTGCGGTTGCTTTCTCGATCTGGCGGGCGCGATGCGACTGCAACGAGCGGCTGACGTTGTTAGAGCGTGAATTTTTAGCGGTGCTCAAAGTTGCGATGGGGGTCACGTTCTTTGTCTTCGCGATTGAAATATTCGGTGCGAATCTCTTCGGAAGCACCGGCCTGGCGGCGATCTGGAGCTTTGCCGCGAGCATCGTGCTTTTTTATATCGCCATGCACGGGAATCGGCGCGCGAGCGGCGGTGGTATTATTCTGCTGCTCTCAATGCTGATCGCGAACCTTCGGCCCGAGTATGCAGGGTACGCGCTCTCTGCGGGAATGTTCGTCGGCTATGCGGGCTTCGGCGCCGTCGAACTGCTCGCTGCGTCGCGTGATGCCGCTTAATGGACGAACTCTTGCTCTCGAAGATTCGGCTGGCGATCGTCGCAGATCTCCTCGCCTCGGAGTGGGCGAGCTTTAGCGACCTGCAAAAATCGGTCGGCACGACCAACGGGAATCTCAGCGCGCATCTCGGAAAACTTGTCGAGAGCGGCTACGTCGATGAAGAGAAAAGTTTTGTCGATCGTCGCCCGCATTCGCGCTATAAGCTGACCGCGCTCGGGCGCGAGCGCATGATCGCACACGTCCATTCATTGCAAGCACTTTTAGGAAAGGCGGTGGAGTCATGAAGCACATCGTAACGCTCGTTATTATTGCAACCATCAGCATGCTCGCTTGGTCGGTCGCGTCGGCCGCTTCTCCGGCGACGGCGGTTCCAAACACGACAAGTTGCCAAAACATTCAGCATCCGTTTATCGGCACGATCTGCGCGCCGTCGAGCCCCGGTCGCCACCCGGCGATGCTAATGCTCGGCGGCTCCGAGGGTGGGAACTCCACGATGCCGCAGATCGCACCGCTCTTTGCCGCGCATGGCTACGTCGCCGTCACGGTCGCGTATTTCGGATTGCCGGGGCTCCCACAGTACTTGGTGGACGTACCGGTGGAAACGATCGGTCGCGCGCTGCGCGCCGTAGCGTCGCGAAACGACGTCAATCCGACAGAGATCGGGATTTTCGGCGGATCGAAAGGCGGTGAACTCGCGCTGCTCGCGGCCTCAACCTATCCCGCCATTAAAGCGGTCGTCGCCGACGTTCCCTCGCCGGTCGCGTTCGTGGGGCTCGGCGCAAACGACAGCCCCTCAGGTTGCTCGTGGAGCTATCGCGGGAAGGCGTTACCCTGCGTTCCCGTCTCGCAAGCGGCAGAAGCCGCGATCGGCACGGAGCTTCAACACGGAGGGCCGCTCGTTCTCCGCCGTCTCTACGATCTCTCGCTCGACGCCGATCCCGCGCAGGTGCGCAAATCATTCTTTCATCTCGAGCGCATCGATGGGCCGGTGCTCTGCCTCGCCGGCGCCGACGATCTCATGTGGAACTCACCGCGACAGTGCGCGATGGCGATGACCTATTTGAAGGCGCACCATCACCAGTATGCAGATCGCAGCATCGTCTATCCCGATGCCGGACATCTCTTTCTCTTCGCCATGAACGGGCCGCAATCGGCGGTCGTCTCGGCGCCGATCGGCGGAATGGTGATGGATTTCGGCGGAACCAAGGCCGGCGATGTCGCCGCAGCGCAGCGTGCGTGGAAGACGATCTGGCGCTTTCTCGCGCATGCGTTACCGGCGACGGGGAGCGCGCAATGATTGCCGAGGATGCCGTATGCTTCGAGGGGGTCGTCGAGCGCTACTGAGGGGTCGTAGCGCTCGACAGAATCGCGGTGCGAAGTTCGCGTGGGCATGGATCGCCGCTCTCCGGTTTAGCCGCGCGCGAAGATGCTTCGATGCAACTGCCGCAGGCGCGGGTTCTTCCACGACGTGCCGTTCTTGAAGGCGATGCGTAATGGAACGCACTTGGAAAAACTCGTGCCGAGCGGTAGGACGTTGCGACTCAGTCCGAACTGATGTCGAATCATCGCTCCGGGCGTAAAGGTGCCGCGATCGCGGACCTCCGCAACGAGTCTGCCTCGCGCGAGGAGACCAAACTCGATCTTCTTCATGGTGCGGTGCGTTTGATTCACGTAGGCGATGGAGAGAAGCGGCGAGCTGCGAACCGGAGGCTGATA
>JAJXVC010000283.1 GCA_021782295.1 bacterium
TGCCGCTGCCGCTCCACACCGTCTCGCTCCAGCCGCGCGCGTTGCTCGCTTTGTTGAGCGTCGTGCCGCCGACGGCGGTCACGGTTGCGTAGGAAGCGGGCTGCTCGGCTCCGGTTCCGCTGTCACCGGCGCTTGCGGTGATCGCGATGCCGGGGTGATCGTATGCGGAGTTCGTTGCGTTCGTCTCGCTGCCGCCGTAGCTATTGCTGATCTCGGTCGCTCCGAGCGAAGCGGCGGTGTTGACCGAGGTATCGAGATCGGCGTTCGATGCGCTGCTCGCTTCGACGAGCAGGATGTGGCAGTTCGGGCAGACCGCCGAGACCATGTCGAGATCGAGCGAGATCTCTTGGCCCCAGCTCGAATTTCCGCGCGGATAGCTTCCCTGCACGCCGTTCTGGTTGACCTTCTTGAAGCAACCATTCGCGGTGGTGCAGGACGCGATGCCGTACTGCGAACGATAGACGTTCACGTCGTTTTCCGCATTCGGATCGTCGTAGGCATCGACGATCGCCACGGTCTGGCCGCTTCCCGCGGTCGTCGACGGGAAGGAGTAGGCCGAACGCAGATCGCTCGGACCGTATCCGGCCGGCGTCGTCGACGTCGAACCGGGGCGACCCATCGCTACCCGCATCGACGGGTCGACGGGCGCGCCGATATCGGTGCGCATTAAGGCGAAGCAACGGGAGTAGCCGGCCGGGACCGGGCCGCCGCACGATTCGACGACGTTGCCGGCGAGTATCGGCTGCGAGGGCAGTGTCGCCGTGGGCGTCAAACCCGTCGAACCATTCCCCGAACAGGCAGCGAGGGCTACGAGCGCGGCAACGGCGAGCGCTCGTGAGAAGCGTTGATACACGTAGTGTCCTCCAGGAGATTCAGCAATGAGACGCACCCGGGGGCGCAGCAGAGCGTTAAGGATGCGTTAAGCTCTCAATGCGACAAAACGCTCCTTCCTCCTTTCCAAGCGCTCCCTTGTTCTGCTGTTTTTTTGTCGGCAGAAAGCGCTATCGGCAGGGGTCGGGGCGCCGCTCGATGCGGGCGATACGCGCGCCGAGCGAGGGGTGCGGATCGACGAAGAGGAGCGCCTCACTGCTCGGGCAGAGCCCTTCGACGCGATGGTCGCCCTGTCGAACCAACGCGCGCACGGCGGCGGCGGGGTCGTGCGTCATGGCCACGGCGGCTGCATCGGCGGTATAGGCCGCCGAGCGCCGCATCGCAAGATCGATCGGTGCGATCGCCGCATAGGCGAGAACCAGCAGCGCGGCGAGTAACGCGACACGCGCGAGCGGATCGTCGTCGCGACGGACTCCCAAACGCTCCGAGAGTACGACGGCGAGCGAGACGCCGAGCAGCACGAGGAGCAGATCGACCGTCGTGCGCCGCATCGGGAATCGCGCTGCAAGCATCGCATCGACGCGCGCGAGGAGAAAGGCGCGTTCGCGGTATGAATACGCGCGTTCGATCGAGAGCGATGCGAGAATCTCCCGGGTGGTAAAAATTCCGGCGGCAATGACGCGCTCCGACAATCCGGCGTAATCGGCCTGCGCTACCCGCACGGGAAGAGCATCGACACCGAACGATGCAGCAAGCGCCCTGTTCTCGTTCGCCAATTGCACGGAGCGCTCGTGATTCGGCCAGAGAACGGGCACGACGACGACCGGATAGAGCATGCTGCCGACGTATGCCGCGAGCGCAAGAATCGCCGCGGTCGGAACGTACCAGCGCTTGGTGCGCGCGAGCAAACGAAAGACGATGGCGATCAACGCGCCTCCGACGAGCATCGCCGTCAACGTGCCGAGCAGCCAGATCCAGAGCCACTGCGCACCGAGAACCTCCGATCGGCCGAGATCTCGATCGAGGCGATATTGCGCGTAGTTCGGTATGAGCCCGGCAACGCGAAAGACGAGTGCGATACTCGCCCCCATCGCGAATTCGACGGCGGCACTCCCACGGATCGTTCGTCGTAGAAAGTCGCGAAGACGCGCGGCATACCCCGAACTCCAGAGGTAGAGCAATGCGAAAAATTCGACTGCCGTTGCGAGCACCCAGAACGGCAAGCGCCAGCGCAACAGCCGGTGCGCGGCCGCACTACGTTGCGGGTCGAGCAGTCTCTGTATCGGCATCGCCAGGAGCCGCCGGTCGGAGATCGCATTGAGCTGCCGATCGAGCGCATCGGGACGGAACTCGCGTGCGAAGAGCGCATGCGGCGCGAGAGCGAGCGC
This sequence comes from bacterium, assembly GCA_021782295.1. The sequence continues at coordinate 2,220 of JAJXVC010000283.1, forward strand.
GAGAAGGAAGCACGTCGCGGCGATACGCACGACCCGGGAACTGGACGACATGGGCCGGGGATTCGCCGGGTATCGCCTACCGCCTCGGGAGATCCCCATGATGGGGGACTAGCGGTAGAGCGCGGCCGCTCTTCCCTCGACGGCGAAGCTCACGCGATCCCGACCCGCGTTTTTCCCGGCGTACATCGCGCGGTCGGCCTGCTCGAGCAGCGCCGCCGCCGTCCGCGCGTCGAACGGGAACGCGGCAACGCCGATGCTCGCAGTCACCCGTAGCGGTATACCGAAGTCGTGCGAACGCACCGCATCGCAAAATTCCTGGGCTCGCTCGATGGCCAGCGTCTTGGGAATGCCGACAAACGCCGCGCAAAATTCGTCGCCGCCGTTTCGCGCGACAAAATCGGTGCGCGTTACGGCGTGGGTATGCAGCAACTCGGCCATCTGTTGCAGCACGCGATCGCCGACGGCATGCCCGAAGGTATCGTTGACTTCCTTGAACCGGTCGACATCGATA
>JAJXVC010000284.1 GCA_021782295.1 bacterium
TCCTCGCCGTTCACGCCGTCGACGCCGAGCAGGCGCAGCACCGAGCGCTCGACCGCGACGGTCGAGTGCGCGGCGATAAAGTCTTCCACCGGCCGCGCGATGCGGGCGGCAAGCGCGCGGCACACCGCGACGACCGAGGGATCTATCCGCAGTTCCATACCCCGCCATCGTACCCGCCCCGTGCAACCCTGTCACCCGCAACCCGCTGTCACCCCGAGTAGGCGCTCTGTCACCCCGAGTAGGCCCGAAGGGCTGTATCAGGGGCTTCAGGTGGTTTGTGCGCCTGTTCTATGGGAGATCTCGGCCTGAAACGAAAACGCACGCCGCTGGAGGGATCACCGATGCATCGATTTTCCGCACTGCTGCCTGTAGCCGCGCTCGCTCTTGCCCCTGCGCTCGCAGCGGCCGCAGGCGCGCCCGCGGCGCACCCCGCGATAACGCTGCGCGATTATCGCGCGCTCGTGCGCATCGCTTCGCCGCAGTTCTCGCCCGGCGGCGGGCGCATCGCTTTCCTCGCTATTCGGGCGAATTTTCCGCACGACCGCTACGATGCGACGCTAATGAGCGTCGCGGCGCGCGGCGGCTCGTTGCGCACGATCGTTGCGGGCATGCGCGGCCTGCATGCGCCGCGCTGGGCCCCCAACGGGCGCGCCATCGCCTTCATCGCCCAGCGTGGCGCGCACCCTCCGCAGATCTATCTCGTCCCGGCAGCCGGGGGAAAGCCGCGCCAACTCGGCTTCGCTCCCAACGGTGTCGAGCAGTTCGCCTGGAGCCCGAATGGGCGTACCATCGCCTACGTCACGCCCGATAACGGCATCTCGGCCCGGGCGAAAGCGACCCACCACGATCTCTTCACCATCCACGATGACGACTACCAAATTCAGAGCGCGCCGCGCCCCGCGCATATCTGGCTGCTCCCCGTCGCCGGCGGTCCGGTGCGCCAACTCACCTTCGGCCCGACGAGCGTGCTGGAGAATCCACCGCCGTTCGCGGGCTCGGTGAGCGCTCCGGTGTGGTCGCCCGACGGGAAAACGATCGTCTTCACGCAGCAAGCGAACGCCGACGATAGCGATACCAATGAAACCACGATCGCTTCGGTCGACCTCGCCACCGGTGCGGTGCGCCGGCTCACCGATAAGACGAGCTACGAATACACGCCCTCGTTCTCGCCCGACGGCAAAACGGTCGCCTTCCTTTATCCGCATGGCCCCGGGCCGCTGAGTTTCATGGATATCTACACCGTCTCGGCGCGCGGCGGTACAATGCACGACATCACCAACGGCTGCGGCGATATCGCGACGACGTATGCGTGGCGCGCGAACGGCAACGGTCTCCTCGGCGTGATGGATGCTGGCGTCGGGCGCGACATTCTTCACGCGCGGATCGGTGTGCATCACTGCGTGAAGAGTTTGCTGCGCACGAAGCAAACGGGCGCGTTGCTTCCATCGGCGATCGCCGTTTCGTCGAAGGGCACGGTTGCCTTCGTTGCCGATAACGCGCGCACCGGACCCGAACTCTACGTGCTCCCCAACAACGGCAGTCGGCCGCCGATGCAACTCACGTCGTTGAACGCAAGCTTCTCCGACTACGCCTATCCGAAGAGCGCGGTCGTCACCTGGAGCGCTCCGGACGGCCAAGTGAGCGACGCGATCGTTACCTATCCCAACGGCTATCGCGCCGTTGAAAACAAACGCTATCCGCTCGTCGTCTACCTCCACGGCGGCCCCGAAGCGGCATCGAGTGAAGATTTCGATGCCGGCGAGATCGGCCCGTTGCGCGATCTCTTTGCCGCGCGCGGCTACATCGTCTTCGAACCGAATTATCGCGGCAGCGATAATCTCAGTGCCGCGCACGAGCGCGCGATCTATCGCGATCCCGGCGTCGGCCCGGAGAGCGACATCATCGCCGGCATCAAAAAAATCGAACGTTGGGGCATCATCGATCCGAAGAAGATTGCGATCGTCGGGCATTCCTACGGCGGTTATTTAACGACGTGGTCGATCGCGCACTATCACTTCTGGCGCAGCGCGGTCGTCGCCGACGGTGCGGTCGATTGGACCGAAGAGTACGAACTCTCCGGTGACGGGAACAAGGCGTGGACGCGCGATTCGCTCGGCGGCTCGCCGTGGAATCCGAAGAGCGCTGCGCTCTATCGCACCGGTTCGCCGATCACCTATGCCGGCAACATCACAACGCCGACGCTGATTCTTTCAGGCACCGCCGATATCACCGTGCCGATCACCGAATCGTTCGCGCTCTATCACGCGCTTGCGAGTCGGCACATTCCGGTGCGTTTCGTCGGCATCCCCGGCGCGCATCACTCCCCGCAAGATCCCGTGCACCGCGAGCTCTACTATCGCGCGATCGTGCGCTGGGTCGTCGCGCATATGTAGGGCCCCCTCGATACGGCTGCTGCGCAGCCTACTCGGGGTGACATCGCTACTCGGGGCGGCGCGGCGACCGGCGGCTTCGGTAACGACGCGCATGGATCGGTGGAGACCTGCCGAAGGTTCACATATGACCGAACGGAGATATGCTGTCGTACTCGAACCCAGCCCGGTCGCCGATGGCGGAGGCTATAGTGTAACTGTGCCTGCTCTGCCGGAGATCGCCACCGAAGGGTCGACCGCCGAAGAGGCGCTGAGCATGGCTCGCGACGCTATATCCCTCTCACTCCAGTCGCGGCGCGAGTTGGGCTTAGAGATCCCGCCCTCCGACGCTGAG